>JAGBFE010000057.1 GCA_018109965.1 Oscillospiraceae bacterium
AACAAGGAAACCAAGTGAAACGATGAATGTAACACTGGAACACAAGCCGTCGATGCCGTCTGTAAGGTTAACGGCATTAACCATAAACAGAATACCCGCGAAAACAATAGGGTAATAAACAATGCCAAGGTCAACTGTGCCAACAAAAGGAATTACCACTGTTGTTGCAAGGTGACCGATAAGGTGCTGTGCAACAAGAAATGCAATTGTAACTCCAAACTGAAGCACAAGTTTTTGTTTTTCAGTGAGACCGAGATTGCGTTTTTTTACAACCTTGATATAGTCATCAACAAAACCGATAAGACCAAAAGCCATTGCAGTGATTACGCTGATAAGCAGGCTTGTTGTCTGGTTCTGATACATCAGTTCCATAAACACTTCATCACTGTTGAGCAGCAGGCAGTAACCGCCGATAACACCTGCAAGTGTACCGATGATAAACATAACACCGCCCATTGTTGGTGTGCCCTGTTTTGTCTGATGCCATGTTGGGCCTATTTCGTTAATAGTCTGCCCGTATTTGAGTTTTCTTAACCAAGGAATAACCACAAAACCGCTTATTGCTGATACCAGAAAAGCGGTAAAGATAGCAACAAGAAATGATACTCTAACCATAATACTCTCTCCCGTAATTTAATATACCTTATTTATAATTTCCTCAAAGGCCATACCGCGACTTGCCTTGAAAATAACCGCGTCGTCCTTTTGCAAAATCGATTTAAGATGCTGTGCAAGTGCCTCCTTGCTGTCAAACAGCAGGGCATCACCAAAGCCGTCGCATATGTATTTTGCTTCGCTGCCATAGCAAAGCATTATATCAACACCCTGTGCTTTTGCGTATTCGCCCACACCTTTGTGCATTGTGTGGGAATCCGACCCAAGTTCCAGCATATCACCGAATACGCAGATTTTGCGTCCCTTTGCAATGCTGCAAACTGTGTTTACCGCTGCACGCATACTGTCAGGACTTGCATTGTAGCAGTCTTCGATAAATATTACCTCATCCTTTGCCACAACCTTGCCGCGCATGCCGCTTGGCACATAGTGTTTAAGGTTATCCGCAGTCTGCTGCGGGTCAAAGCCCATTGATGTAACAACTGTGTAGGCAGAAAGTGCATTCATAACATTGTGCACACCCACAACAGGTATTGTACATTTTATTTCACCGTGAGTTTTGTCACATATTGTAAATGCTGTGTCCAGTCCGTTCTGAACAATATCTTTTGCCACAACGTCCGATTCTTTATTTTCCACCGCAAAATATTTTACCGTTTTTGGGTTGGAAATCACTGCTTTATTTAAAAGTTTATCGTCACCGTTAAGCACCAGCACGCCGTCAGGGTCCATACCGTCGCATATTTCAAGTTTTGCCTTAAGGATATTTTCCTGTGTTTTAAGCTTTTCAAGATGGCTTACACCGATACAGGATATAACTGCATATCTTGGTTTTGCTGCAACAGAAAGCTTGTGCACATCACCAAGGTCATCCATGCCCATTTCCAGTATTGCAAACCTATCTTCTTTGGTAAAACCGAAAATTGTCTGCGGCATACCGATTTCGTTGTTGTGGTTGCCAAGACTGCGCACTGTCTGTGCAAATGGACTGAGTGCAGTCCACACAAAATCCTTTGTGCTGGTTTTGCCAACGCTGCCTGTAACACCTACGACTGTAATATCGTAAAGTTCGCGGAAGTTTGCACCAAGCTGAATACTTGCATTGAGTATGTTTTCCACTGTGCACTGTTTGTCATCAGGTACATCTGCAATATAATTTTCGGTCAGTACAAAGCAGGCACCTGCTTCAACTGCTTTTGCGGCGTAGTCTTCACCGTTTACCCTTTCGCCTTTGATTGCAAGAAAAATGCTGTTTTTTTCAACCTTG
>JAGBFE010000058.1 GCA_018109965.1 Oscillospiraceae bacterium
AGGTCAGAGATTTGCAACTCTGCTTGAAAACCACCCTTGGTTTGACGTAAAAGTTCTTGCTGCAAGTCCCAGAACTGCAGGTAAAACTTACAAAGAGGCTGTAGAAAAACGTTGGGCTATGAGCACACCTATTCCTGAAAAAATGGCTGACCTTGTTATTATGAATGCAACAGAGGACGTTGAAAAAATCGCTTCTATGGTTGATTTCGTTTTCTGTGCAGTTGATATGAATAAAGACGAAATCAAAGCTCTTGAAGAAAAATATGCTAAGGCTGAATGCCCCGTTGTTTCAAATAACAGCGCACACAGAGGAACTCCCGACGTTCCCATGCTCCTTCCCGAGCTTAACGCAGACCACGCAAAAATCATTGAGGCTCAGAGAAAACGTCTCGGCACAAAACGTGGCTTCATCTCAGTTAAACCCAACTGTTCTCTTCAGGGTTATGTTCCCGCACTCTTCCCCCTTTCAAAATTCGGTATCAAGGACGTTCTTGTCTGCACATATCAGGCAATTTCAGGTGCGGGTAAGACTTTTGACACATGGCCCGAAATGGTCGACAACGTAATCCCCTTCATTGGCGGTGAAGAACAGAAGAGTGAGCAGGAGCCTCTCAAAATCTGGGGTAAAATTGAAGGCGACCACATTGAAAACGCTACTTCTCCCAACTTCACGGCACAGTGCATCCGTGTTCCTGTTTCAGACGGACACATGGGAGCAGTTTTCGCAAGATTCGAAAACAAACCCTCAATCGAAGAAATCAAAGAAATCTGGAAAAACTATCAGGGCAGAGCTCAGGAGCTTCAACTTCCTTCTGCTCCCAAACAGTTCCTCAACTATTTTGAAGAAGACAACATGCCCCAGACAAAGCTTTGCCGTGACCTTGAAAACGGTATGGCAATCTCTATCGGCAGACTTCGCGAAGATACACAGTATGACTACAAATTTGTATGTCTTTCACACAACACACTCAGAGGTGCTGCAGGCGGTGCGGTCCTCATGGCAGAGCTTCTCTGCGCAGAAGGTTACATGGATTAATTTGTTAACCGAATTGATTTGAACTTTTAGGAGGCTTTTTCCAATGAAAGAAACTTTATTTACCGGTGCAGGCGTCGCTATTGTCACTCCCTATGACAAAAACATGGACGTTAACTACAGACGTCTCGGCGAGCTTATCGACCAGCAGATTGAAGAAGGCACCGATTCTATTGTTATTGCAGGTACTACAGGTGAAGCATCAGTGCTTTCAACATTTGAGCATATTGATGTTGTAAAATACGCTGTTGACGTTGCAAACAAAAGAGTTCCTGTTATCGCAGGTGCAGGCAGCAACTCAACAAAATATGCTGTAAGACTTGCTAACGAGTGCGAAAACGCAGGTGTTGACGGTCTTCTTATGGTAACACCTTACTACAACAAAACATCTCAGAAGGGTCTTGTTGAGCACTACAACTACATCGCTGAAAGAGTTAACACTCCCATCATCCTTTACAACGTTCCCTCAAGAACAGGATGCAATATTACCCTTCCCGTTTACCGCGAGCTTGCCAAGCA
>JAGBFE010000059.1 GCA_018109965.1 Oscillospiraceae bacterium
GGATGCTGTTGAAAAAGATGACAAAACAATGGATGTAATGCGCAAAAAGCTTATGGAGGATTTCTCCTTTATGAGCTATGCACCAATCATTTTTATCTCTGCAAAAACAGGTCAGAGACTTGATAAACTGTTTGAACTCATCAAATTTGTTGATGACCAGAACTCCTTCCGCACAACAACAGGTGTTCTCAACGATATCCTTGCACGCGCTGTACAGCGTGTTCAGCCGCCAAGTGACAAGGGCAAACGCCTCAAAATTTACTATATGACTCAGATCGGAACAAGACCACCAACATTTGTAGCTTTCTGCAACAACAAACAGCTGTTCCATTTCTCCTATCAGCGTTACATTGAAAACCAGATAAGAGAAGTGTTTGGCCTTGAAGGCACACCAATGAAGCTTATCATCCGTGAAAGAGGGGACAGCTGATGACGTTCTGGGTTAAATGGATAATAATATTTGTGCAGGCATATCTGCTTGGCTCTCTTTCCTTTTCAATCATTGTGAGCAAAGGGATTTACAAAAAGGATATCCGCACTTTCGGCAGCGGCAATGCCGGCATGACAAATGTACTTCGTACATTCGGTAAAAAGGCTGCGGCACTTACAATCACAGGGGATGTGCTCAAGGGCACAACAGCGGTGCTTGTTGCAAGATTGCTTTTTGCAGGCACACAGGCAACAATGGAAGCAAACTTTGCCTTCAATATGTTTGGCAGAGAAATTTATTTCTCCAACAATCTTTATATGGAAATCGGCCTGTATATTGCTGTTTTGGGTGCATTTCTCGGTCATATGTTCCCTGTTTACTTTGGTTTTAAAGGCGGCAAAGGTGTAAGTGTTATTGCGGGCAGTATGATTGCAGTTACACCAATCACCCTGCTCACAGCCCTTATGCTGTTTTTTATCATTGTTTTTTCAACAAAGATTGTGTCACTGGGCAGCATCATCGCTCCGCCGACATATATTATCTGGACACTTATCCAGGTTTATATCACACAGACTGTTTCGGTGCCAAACCTGATTGCTGCGGTGGTTTTTCCTTCTGCAATCATCTGGTCACACCGCACAAATATAAAACGTCTGCTCAATGGCACCGAATACAAATTCGGTCAGAACAAAGACAAAAAATAATATACAGATTTTACCACCCGAAGGCAAAAAGCAAAATCGGGTGGTTTTTTGTTGTCAGAAAGGTTATAATTAAAAATCATAAAAAAATTGAACGGATATTTCACATTTTCACAAAATTGTAACTTATAGGCTTTATTATATACAATATATTATTGTCATAATATGATAATATTTTATAGGGTATCAAAGTTAAAAAATAAATATAAAGAGAGGTTCAATTGTATGAAAATTTTAGTTGTTGACGACGAACCAAAAATCCGCGAACTTATAGGACAGTATCTTACCGTAGCAGGCTACGAAACAGAATTTGCCAAAGATGGCATTGAAGCACTCAATATTGTAACAAAAGGTGATATTGACCTTGTTATTCTTGATGTTATGATGCCGTTTATGGATGGCATTACCTGCCTCAAGGAAATGCGCAGCCGTGGTTTTAAAACACCGGTTATCATTCTTTCCGCAAAAGGTGAGGAATACGATAAAATCACAGGCTTTGAAGCAGGCACAGATGACTATGTGGTAAAACCGTTTTCTCCAAAGGAACTTATGGCACGTGTAAAGGCAGTTGCAATGCGTGCTAACCCTGAACTTACCGAAAACAACGAAAAATACATTTTTGGAGACCTTGTTATCGATGTCCCAAGCCACAGCATCAAAATCAAAGGGGAATACATCAACGTTACACCAAAGGAATTTGACCTGCTTGTATGTCTTGTGCAGAACAAAGGTGTGGCACTCTCCCGCGAAAGAATTCTGCTTAAAGTGTGGAACTATGACTACTTTGGTGAGGACAGAACAGTTGACACCCACATCAAAATGCTGCGCAGCCATCTTAAAGAATACCGTGACTGCATCGAAACAGTATGGGGCGTAGGCTATAAATTTGAACCAAAAGAATAATTAAAGGGAAGATTTAGATGAGAAGCAGTATAAGAGCCAAACTCATTGCCATTATCCTGTTTGTAAACATGGGGGTTATCGCTCTTATGTGGATTATGTCGGTACTGATGTTCAAACCGATGTACTATGCTTCCACTCAGAACGAGCTCAGCAGGATGATGAACAGCGTTGTGTCAGTAATTGACACAAACGGCCTTACAAAAACAGCCCTGGAGGAGATTTCGGGGTTTATAAATGCAGGCGTATGTATTGAAATTGCCGATGAAAACGGCAAGGGCATTGTGCTTTTTGAAGGCATAGGTGATGCCTGTCAGCTTCACGGTGCCAAGGACACCAGCTCAATATATGCAAAACAAAGAACAATTGACTCACTGGAGGCAATTGCTCTGCGTGAGGAAGTAAGAGAATATTCAAGGGAATACTATAATATTCATCTTGTGGACGAGCTCAGCAACCGTCAGGCGGTAAAGGGGCATTTTTACAATGACCA
Source organism: Oscillospiraceae bacterium (assembly GCA_018109965.1). Next base: position 2,525 of record JAGBFE010000059.1, read on the forward strand.
GTATACTATAATTGTATCCACAAACCTTTCCCGTACCGACTCCATTGTCACTATCGTCAGCACACAGCTGCAGACAGCAACAATTGTAGGCCTGGTTCTGGCAGTGCTTGCTTCTGCGGTTATCACAATGTGGTTTTTACATCCGATAACCAAGCTTTCCAATGCAACCAAAGAGATTGCAAAAGGCAACTATGATGTAAAGGTAGAACTTGACACCACTGACGAAATGGGGCAGCTTGCCCACGACTTTAATATGATGACGGAGGAAATCAAGCGCAGCCAGGAACTGCAGCGCGAGCTTATCGCAAGTATTTCCCACGACCTGCGTACACCGCTGACCATCATCAAAGGCTATGCGGAAAGCATCAAGGACATCACAGGTGACAACAAAACAATCCGTGACCAGCAGCTGCAGACCATCATAGATGAAGCAGACAGGCTGTCGGGTATGGTTGGCTCCTCCCTTGAATATGCAAAGCTGAAACAGGGTGCATACAAGCTGAATATTGTTCAGTTTGATATTGCCGATATGTGCCAGGAAATTGTTGAGGTGTACACCAACAAGGCCGAAAAGGAAAACAGACATATAGCCTATTCGGGACCTGAATCGGTATATGTTTTTGCTGACCCGCAGCTTATGGAAAGGGTGCTGCACAACTTTGTTTCCAATGCATTGCTGCACACACCGGAGCATACCCGCGTAACCATTGCAATCAGAATACAGGAAAACGGAAAAATAAAAATCAGTGTTTACGACTCGGGCAGCGGTATCAAGCAGGAGGATATTCCACACCTGTTTGACAAATACTACCGTGCACGCAAAGGCGAGGGCGGCACAGGTACAGGGCTTGGCCTTGCAATTGTAAAATCCATTATGGAAAACCACAATTTCAACTACGGAGTAAAAAGCGAAGAAGGCCTTGGCACAGAATTCTGGTTTGAAATTTAATATGAAATAAAAAGAAAAAGCACTCAGTTCATGAGTGCCTTTTCTTTTTTGGGTAAAATATTCAGGTTAGTAGGATGTCAGAATCAATTCGGGATGGCTGGTTTTTATTTCAACCTTTTCCACAAGATAGTTGGTCGGTTCGGTAATCAGAACTTTATGCTGAAACATATATTTTGCCGCATCAAGAATTTCCTTTGGCATATATGTTTCGGTGTAACAGTCAAGCTGATAAACCTGAGTGTTATCGCCTTCATCATACCAGTGTTCACCAAAGTAGAAACGCGGTTTCTGGCCACGGTAGCTCACTGTTATGCTTACACCTTCAACTGTTTTGTCTTCAACAATTTCGCATTTGCCGTTGTCTTCAAAATATTCGCCTAAATATATGTTTATTTTTGCCTTTTCAGCTTCGGTTTCAGTGAAAATATTGTTGTCGGTAAAGGTAAAAGTTTCAAGTTTTTCCTGTTTTATATATGGCAGATATTCTGCTGTTGTGAACTCGGTAAGCTCCATAAACAGCACACCAACACCTGCACCGATAAAAACTGCCCCGAAAATCAGGGAAATTATAAGTTTTTTCATAATCAACTGCTCCTTTTTACTATATATGCTGCAATGGCTGCAGCAGCTGCTGCTGTAAGGATGATTATACCAATCAAAGTTTTACTGCACTTGTTCATTTTTCTTTTTACCTCCGAAAATTACATCGGTAAGCCACACGGTAACCCCAAGGCTTATAACCGCACAGCCTGCAATAATAAGGTTTAAACCCCACAGACCGATACCTGTGGAAACAAGCAGCACAATCAGCAGTGCTGTGGCAATCAAAAAACCTATGGAGCAGAACACACCTGGCAGCCATATGCAGATAAACAGGAATATCTTGAGTATAACAACAATTGTTTTTACCAGAAAATCGCCGCTGCTTTTGCCAACATCGCCCAAAGTTTTTTTGTTTTTCAGCGGTTTGCCTGTGTGAACATCAAAGTTTGCATTTTCATAACTGAAATCACTGTGAACTTCGCTTTCTTCAGCGGTTGTGCTGTTATGTGCATAAGAGGATTTATTTGTGTATTTTGGCATCACAGGCGTTTTGGTCATAATTCTTGTTTTGATAAAGCTGTATATGATAAGAAATGCAATGCCAAGACTGATAAGTTCAAAAAACAGATTTAC
>JAGBFE010000060.1 GCA_018109965.1 Oscillospiraceae bacterium
GAAGAAAACAAAACCTATGAAGATTTCAAATGGATTTTGATACGTAAAGATGACAGTAATTGGTCTCACGTTGCCCACGAATACTAAATTTCACAAAAATAATCGGTTCGCCAAATGATAATTTATCTGTCAGTTGTGCATATAATAAACCACCCTATGTCATTTTGGCAAAGGGTGGTTATTTATATCTTAAATCATTACGAAAGATAAAAGGAATTTTTATCCGCTGATTGTCATTATGCAGCAAATGTTGTATAATTAAATCAATATTAAAAACAATACACGGGGAGAAAAAAATGGAAATTAAAATTGTACCAACTGACAGTCAGGATTATGCAATGCTGGCACAAAAACTTGATGATTATTACTTTGAAATTGTAGGACCTGTGCAGGCAAGATATGCCGAGGTAAACAAGCCACACAATATGAACGCAATCTGTGTTGTTTACGAAAATGACCAGCCGATTGCCTGTGGTGCATGGAAAAAAATTGATGATGAAACAGCCGAAATCAAACGTATTTATGTTCTTCCCGAACATCGCCGCAAAGGCGCAGCTTCAATGATTGTAAAAGCTATGGAAGCAGATGCTGCCAAAACAGGCAGACATCGTTTTATCCTGGAAACTGCCCGTACAACAGCAGATTCAGCATCGTTGTACATTTCGTTGGGCTATAAAGAAATTGACTATTACGGAAGCCCTGCAGGTGCAGAAAACTGCCGTTGTTTTAAAAAGGAAATATAGCTGCTTAAAACCGTTATGCAAACTGACTGCATAGCGGTTTTGTTTTTGTTATTATGCCGATTGATTTTGTGTTTTTACAATCATATAATTAAAGCATACTATAACGGATTTTCTTGGAGGTCAGATATGAACTTTACAACAATGACAGTTTTTTTGAATACGTTGCCTCAAAAAGGAATCCCCGGAGTTGACTGTATCATCAAAAAAGGTTACGAAACAATATATCGCTACCACACAGGTTATGCAGACAGGGAAGAAAAAATTGAAATGAAGGGCGATGAACTGTTCAATCTTTATTCGGCAACAAAACCGATAACCTGCACAGCGGTTCTGCAGCTTTACGAAAAAGGCAAAATTCTGCTCAACGAGCCGGTATCCAATTATATTCCAGAATATAAAAATCTCAAAGTTCTGCATCGCCAGCCAAACAGCGAAAGCTATGTTGTGCCTGCACAGAAACCAATGACAATTATGCAGCTGCTCACAATGACATCAGGGCTGGACTACGACCTTGATACCCCCGAAATCCGCAAGGTTGTGGAAGCTACAGACGGCAGGGCACCTACAATGGAGGTGGCCAGGGCACTTGCTGCAAAACCTCTTTCTTTTGAACCCGGTGAGCATTGGCAGTACAGCTTGTCCCACGATGTGCTGGGTGCACTTGTGGAGGCAGTAAGCGGGCAGAATTTTGAAGACTACTTGAGAGAAAACATTTTTGACCACTGCGAAATGAAGGATACAACATTCGCTTTTACCCCAAAAGTTGAAAAACGTATGATGGCACAGTATATCCGCAATATCGAAACAGGGGAAGTTACCCGCACCGAAAGCAAAAGCCGACACACTCTTGGCAGTGAATATCAAAGCGGTGGCGGCGGACTTATTTCATCGGTCAATGACTATTCAAATTTTGTTGCAGCTATGGCAAATGGCGGCTACAGCCACACTGGCAAACGTATTTTAAGCCAGCAGACTATCGATTTTATGCGTGCAAACCATCTTACGCCTCAGCAGATGTCAGATTACAACTGGGCACATCTGAAAGGCTATGGCTATGGTCTTGGTGTACGCACCCACATCACATATGCAGGCAGTGACTCAAACAGTCCTATAGGAGAATTTGGATGGGCAGGGGCAGCAGGATGTTATCTGCTCATCGACCCCGAAAACAAAATCAGTATGTTCTATACACAGCATATGTTAAATAATATGGAAACATATGTTCATCCAAGGCTCAGATCAATTTTGTATTCCTGCCTTGAATAAAAAAGAACAATAAAAAACAAAAGCGATTTTGCAGCACATATCAGTGCTGTAAAATCGCTTTTTATAAACAAAAAATAAATCAAAGGAATAGTAATCGGCAGGCTGTACGGATTTACTTATGGCAGCTGTGACTGCTGCAATTATGTGTGCCGCAGCTGTGTTCACCACAGTTGTGTTCGCCGTTGCCGTGTTCATGGTCGTGATGGTCGCATCTGACATTTGGGTTATAGCCAAGACTGTTCATAAGCAAAGCTTCCACTGCTGCATCACAGGAGCCGCTTACACCGCCATAGAGTTTGATGCCTGCGTTTGCAAGAGCTGTCTGTGCACCGCCGCCTATGCCTCCGCAGATAAGAATATCAGCACCGATAATTTTCAAAAGACCAGCCAAAGCACCATGTCCCTGACCATTTGTGTCAACCACTTTGGAAGATACAATTTTGTTGCCTTCAACTTCATAAACTTTGAACTGCGCTGTATGACCAAAGTGCTGGAACACCTTTCCGTTTTCATAAGTAACTGCAATTTTCATAATAAATTTTGGTATATCCTGAAAGACTCACCTGACAAGTCACATCAATATACCGTCTCCTTTCTGTTAACTATCTTAAAACCGTTGGTTATTACGATTAAAAAACATTGTAAAATATGCAAATGTGTGTTTATTTATATTTTCCATAACAAACCTGTCTGTGACTTATCACACATCATCTTTATAGCAAACATTAAACAGCAAAACAGTTTTTATCTTGCTTTGCATTTTTGCTGACCGTGCTTTTGACATCCACCGCATTCACAGTGGGATTCTTTTCCGTCACAAAGGCGATAGTTGCCGCCTTCAATTCGGATAGTGCATCCACCCACAAGAGCAGAGGCCAGCTTTTTTCGTGCCGTATCACATATCAGCTGTGCAGTTGCACGGGATACCTGCATATATTCTGCACATTGTTCCTGTGAAAAACCTTCATAGTCCACCAGACGAATACATTCATATTCATCAACGGTCAGAATCACAGATTCTTCTTTGGAGGAGTTGGCAGCAAATGTAGTTGCAACAGGCATTCTGCAAACCTTGCGGCATTTTCTCGGTCTGGGCATTTAGCATTGCTCCTTTATTTTTGGTATATACCAATTATATTGCGGTTTTTGGTATATGTCAATAACTGGAGATAAAAATTATAAAGTTTTATAACCATTTGTCAGAGTAAAACAGACAACAAAAAAGCCAGCCCAAAAGGCTGGCTATATGTGGTTGCGGAGGCTGGATTTGAACGGGCGACCTTCGGGTTATCGCTTCGCGCCGGTCACCGTCGTGTGTCGCATACTGCAGCCTCGGCAGGCTCGGCTTTGTCTGCTCGCACTTTGGGTGACACCGCTCACAAAAAATAGTCCACCGGACTGTTTTCACCTCGCTAACCCAACGAGCACGCTCGTCGTGCTCATAACCCTGTGATATAAAATATTTAATTTAAAGCACAAAAAAAGCCAGCCTAAAAGGCTGGCTGTATGTGGTTGCGGAGGCTGGATTTGAACCAACGACCTTCGGGTTATGAGCCCGACGAGCTACCATGCTGCTCCACTCCGCGATATCGATGTAAAGTTATTATATCACGGTGTATAGTTGTTGTCAATATGTTTTTTACATAAAACATATTGTTACAATAATTGCGGTTTTGCGACAATAAAGCATGGATTTGGTCAAATCCGATTGTTATTTTCTGTTTTCAAGAATATCCAGCATCTGTCTGCTTGGATTTATAACTTCAATATCAACATTTTCACGTATTTCTTTTTCTATGTACGGAAAATGTGTACAGCCGAGAATGATAGCATCACAACCGATGTTGACAAAACTGTCACAAAGCTGCCTGAGATGATATTTTTCGTATATTTCAGATGACGGAATATTATCTTCTATTGCAAAAACAACAGGCAATATGCCTGCACCAAAAACACAGCACTGCGGGTTTTCGGCAAGGATAACCTTTTCAATACCTGCAAGGCTCTGGCAGTTTGCTGCAAAAACCGAAAGTCTGCCATATTCCTTTGCACAAAGCTTGTAAACGTCCAAAGGAGTGACTGTGCACACAGGCAAAGCTGCTTTCAGTCTGTCAATATCGATGGCGGCAGAAAGAGAGTTGCAATATACAAAAATGCCTTCAGCACCGTTTTTTATCATATTCAGGCACCCTTTTATAGCAACCTGAAGCAATTGTTCCTTGTACAGAACCTGCATTTCGGTCTGTTCACGGGGATCTTTGCTGCATGCAAAGCCAATGGCCTCAAAGCCTTGGGATACAGCGTAATCTATACCCATCTGGGTGTCTACAGGTGTGCCTGCAATAACTCCGATTTTCATACAGATACTCCTTTTAGTACATAATAACCTTTGTTTATGATAATACAAAATGGCTAAAAATGCAATTGAAAACATTTTGCGGAAATAACGGTTATTAAAATGATAAATAGGTGAAATCAGTAGATTTTTTTGTGTAAATATGATAACATAGTATAATAGATTTATAGTATGGAGACAGATATGGAGAAAAACGTTAAAAATTATTTTACCAAATCCACAATAAGCAATATTATCACTGTATGTACAGCGGTGTTGCTTTATCTTGGTATATCACATTTTGATATGGTAAAAAATATAGCAAGCCATTTGTATGGAATCATTTCGCCGTTTGTAGTGGCATTTGTCCTGGCTTTTTTGCTTAATACTCCGGTAAAGTGGTTTGAAAACAATATGCTTAAAGTTTCAAAAGGCAAACGCGGAACAGCCATTTTCTGTGCATATCTTGTTACAGCCCTTGCAATTACTGTTCTGGCGGTTATGGTAGCTCCACAGGTACGTGACAGTATACTCAATGTAGTAAACTCTGTTCCTGAATACATCAGACAGGTTTCTATATTACTTCAGAAGCTGACAACGGATTATAATCTTGACCCTAAAATTGTTGAGACAATCACCGAAACATTGTCTTCAGCTTTCAAATCATTAAGTGCAATAGCACTCAATCTTA
>JAGBFE010000061.1 GCA_018109965.1 Oscillospiraceae bacterium
AGAACATGCCGCAAAATGGCTTTGTCCTGGGGTGTTATGCCTGTTATGATGGCAACAGTTTCCGGCACTGATGAACTTATTGATATCTCCACAGCAGCAGCTAAAAAGGAAAAAATCCTTGAAGACGGCGATATGGTTGTTATCACAGCAGGTGTTCCTGTTGGTGTATCAGGCTCCACAAATATTATGAAAGCTCACAAAGTGGGCGAAGAAAGCCTCGGCAACCTTAAACTGTAATTTTTAAATTCAATAAAATCAAAACGGATACTTCAGCCGAAGTATCCGTTTTTTTGTATAATATATCAAGGCATAGGAACAATGCAAGAAAGACGTTCCCAGATTGTTGCAAGACATTTGCTTACAATTTTGCTGTTTCCTGATTTATGCGCATTGATCAGGCTGTTTTCGTCCCATATGATGTCCATACTCCAGAATGCATTGATAATTGCATACAGATATGGATACATCTGTTGTTCTTCTGTTGTAAATTCGCGGACAGAACAGTATCCATTCCAAAAGGCAGATAATACCTGGTTTTTATAGTCTTCACTGACGTTTTCGGGATAATCCATAAGTCTTGCATAAAAAACAGCCTGCATTACTGCATCACAGAATAATATATTGTCTCCGGCTCTGTTAAAGTCAAAAAGACCAATTTCACCTGATTTGGTCACAAACAGATTGTTTTCGCTTATATCTCCCTGTACAGCAAACTTGGTGCGGTTTTTCAAAGGTGTCAGCAGTTCCATATATGAATTATATTTATCAGTTATTTTGTCAAAAATAATTTTGTCCTTTCCCGATAAAAATGATTCCAAAGAAGAAAAATCATAATATGCAAACAAATCATTTTGAGTAAATGGATTGAACAGAACAGTGTTATCAATATGGAAATCATTCTGCTCTGAAATCATATGTGTTTTTGCAAGCATTTTACCTGTAGCTTTTGCAATGGCAGTGTCTACAATTTTGATTTCATTATCTACAAAATCTTCAATGGTTACTATTACATCATAACCGCCTATACTGTACCATCTGGCAAAATGTCCGTTTGTCTTGTATTGAGCCGGCACGGCAATACCGTTTGTTTTCAGCATGTCTGCAAATTGACTTTGCTTTTCAATCAGTTCAATGTTGACATCGGTTTCGTTTTTAAATCGCATTACTACTGAAGCAGAATCTTCAAAATCTATTTTTACAATAAGACGTACCTGTGTTGACTGTTGGTCAACACGTTCATAGTGAAAACGCTGCAGTTCAGAAAAAGATATAAATTTGTTAGTGATATTATAATCCTGCAGGATGTTTTTGATATCTGTGAAATTAACATTAAACATAATATATCCCCGTACATTAACTCATATATTAGCTAATAAATTTTATCATATATTATGTATGTTTGCAAAAGAAATGCATAATAGTGACAAATATCTTTGATAAATTATTATACGTGGTTATTTAAACAAAACCCTGTCAGTTAAACACCGCCAGGGAACAGATTTATTGTATTTCAAGTTTTTCTTTAATATAGTTACTTACCTGATTTTTGTCAAGCTGCAGGGAATAACAGAACTCATCCTCAATCAGCTTTTCCAGCAGCTTCAATGTGTTTTCATCGTGAGAGGAAAGATGTTTTCCTGCTGCAAGTTTTTCCTGTTTTTTCAGATAAATGCATCCGATAAGCAGCAGCCAGTCTTTGTAGTTTTCGCTTTCTGTAATATTGTGAAAATATTCATTTCTTTCGTTGTTATTGTCTACCCATTTTATTTCCTGGCCTTTTGCACTCAAAAGCAGACAGTCAATTTCATCTTTTGTCATAGGATATCTCATTTTTGCCATAAGAACTTCGTTGCAGCAGGGAACATATATTGTAACCTGATTTCCATTCACGGAATTCAGCACGTAATATTCGTTTTTTGTGTTTGCCATATTTACAGTTTTGATTTCACTTATCTGACAAAGACCGTTTTTACCATATATCACATAATCATTTACTGCAAATTTTTCTGCCATATATACTGCTCCTTTTTTATCTTTACCTTATTATTTTATCAGAAAGCTGCGATTTTTTTCAAAGGCCATTTTTCACAAATTGTACATAGGTATAATTTGTATCAGTTTCACAAAAAAAGTAATTGTTTACACAAACTGTGTGAGAATATCATTGAATTGCACAGTAAAAAATAGTATTATTACGATAAAATGAATAACAATTTTATATATGTAATAACGGATATATAATACGGTAATTTAGTCACTGTTATTTGGCATAATAACAATTATAATATATAAAAAACAATCACGAAAAAGGAGATTGTATGCAATATTTTATTTCTTTTCTTGAAGGTATTATAACCTTTGTTTCGCCCTGTCTTTTGCCTATGCTGCCAATATACATTTCGTATTTTGCAGGAGGTAAACGCAGCATAAAAAATACACTTGTCAATGCAGCAGGTTTTGTATTGGGTTTTACCATCATTTTTACGGCAATGGGTGCACTTGCAGGCACAGTAGGCCATTTTCTTGCAGACTATCAGACGGTTGTAAATATTGTTTCGGGTGCTGTTGTAATATTTTTTGGTCTCAGTTATCTGGGTGTGATAAAATTAAGCCTTTTTAACGGCAGCGGGCATACTGTTGACACACAAAACCTTGGATTTTTTTCATCAGTAATTTTTGGCATTATATTTTCAATAGGCTGGACACCTTGCGTGGGTGCGTTTTTAGGCTCTGCCCTTATGCTTGCATCTCAGCAAGGGCATGTGACAGAAGGTGTTTTTATGCTTCTGGCATATTCTGCAGGTCTTGGAATTCCGTTTGTACTCAGTGCAGTACTTATCGATAAACTGAAAAATGCATTTGATGCAGTTAAAAGAAATTACAAAATCATAAATACAGTCAGTGGAGCACTGCTTATAGTGATAGGTTTGTTTATGGCAACAGGCATGCTCAACAAGCTGATGGCTGTTTTGAGTTAGGGAGGGTTGGCTGTGAAAAACAAATCACTTATCATTGCAGCGTTACTGTTGGTTGTTTTTATCGGCGGAGCAGCGTTGTTGTACAACAGGCTTGCGCCACAGATGGAACAGAATATTCTCAATACAGAAACTGAATCACAGCAAACTGAACAGTCGGAATCAAATTCTGACAATTCCACAGAAAACAGCGAAGAAACCGAGGCTTCAAAGGCTCCTGACTTTATAGTATATGATGCTGACGGCAACGAAGTGAGATTATCACATTACAGCGGAAAGCCGATGATAGTCAACTTCTGGGCAAGCTGGTGCGGTCCTTGTCAGAGTGAAATGCCTGCCTTTGAAGAAAAATACAAAGAATATGGTGATGAAATTCAGTTTATGATGATAAATGTCACAGACGGGGACAGGGAAACGCTTGACAAAGCCAAAAAGTTTGTTGAAAACAGCGGTTACACATTTCCTGTGTTTTATGACACCGATTTGAACGCATCGGGCAGATACTATGTTTATTATCTTCCTACAACATTTTTCATTGATGCCGATGGCTATATGGCAACCTATGCAACAAGTGCACTCAGCAGCGAGGTATTGCAGACAGGTATTGATTACATTTACAAATCCGAAGAATAATACAAATAAAAACAACCGATTGGCTTTTTCAGTCAATCGGTTATTTATATGTTACATATTTTAATCGGCATCTTCGTCCATCGTTTCAATCAGAAAACTCACAGGGCGAAAACCATCATTGCAGGATATCATTGCGGATTTTGGGTTTTTCATCCAGCCGTCATAAAAATTTTCACCGCCGTGGGCAAGTGTCATTACAAAAGGAGACATGCTTTCCCATGCGCTGTCACATAAACCGTCAGGTTTTTGCCAGCCGTTGGCAATCCAAACCTGTCCTTCAGTTACATCACAGGCGTGCAGAATAGGATTTTCATATTTTTCAATCAAGTCATCATAGCGTGCCTTGCGCATCGCTGTTATTTTTACTTTTTTCATTTTATTTTCCTTTTCAATTACCTGACATTCATAAATATTGAGCAATCTTTCGTTTTCGCACAGCAGATTGTATAAGCCATCCTGCGACAAAACACCACGTTTCAAATCTTTGGGCAATTCGCTGTTTTCGTCAGCTGTATAGTCGCTCAGCCACAAACCACTGTTTTGATAATCAGCAAGTGTACAAATTACAGACTGAATTGCAGACAAATCTTTTTTATTTGCATTGTTGTCATAAATCACGCTACGGGCTTTTTCAAAAAGCAACTCCATATGTTTTATCCGTTTAATTCTGTCCATAAAGGCTCCTTTCCGTTTACTACAGGGATAAAAACTGTGCGGCACAAATCATCAAGCCAGGTGCAAAACCATATTTCTGTTGCGAGTTTGTCAATATGCAACAGTATGCCCATAAGTTCGTTGAATGCATAACATATGTTAATCATATTGTAGTCAATGCTGCCACCATTGGATATATATCCTTTATCAAAGGTTTTACGCATAGTTTCGTTAGTTATAAAACTGTATGCACAGGCAATATCAATCATAGGATGACCAATTCCAAAAAGCGAAAAATCAATCAGCGCTAACCCTGATGATGTAATCAATGTATTGGAAAGAGATAAATCTCCGTGTATTATGGTAAAATTATTGATGCTTTGAGAAAAAGCATTTTTGATAATATTAACTGCACGGATCAGAATAGTATAATGATTATCATCAAAATATCCGTTACGTTGAGCAGCATACAGCTGGGATAACAGAATGTCACACAACTGATTATCATATTTCAGAATATTTTCAGAATGAAAGTCTTTTGAAGAGTTGTGCAATTGTGACACCATAGAGCCAAGTTGTCTGCAAAAAATTTCATCGATGTCTTCTTGTGTTGCACTTTTTCCGTCAAGCCAGCTTGTAACGGTAGCAAGAGTTCCATCTTTGAGAGTGGAAACAAGTTTTCCTTTTGTGTTTACATAGGGAGATTGAACATTCAGTCCACAATTTTTAAGATGCTGTAAAAATTTCATTTCTGTATTACAGATATCGGCGCGTTTGGCATTACAATATAGAAAATCGGAATTAAATTTTTCTGAAGATTTATGAATTCTCAATAAAAACAAGTCAGCAACATTAAAGGTCATATTATCGTTATGACCAATTAATGTTGCTGTTTTATTTTGTAGGTTATACTGCTTCAAGGCAGCATATAAATATTTATTGTTCATTACATCATTTATCAGAATAAAAAATATTTGCAATCAAAAGATTTAGTACACCTCTGAACAGAAACAATACCCCCCATATAGCAAAAAGCATTGTCATAAAAGGTTTGCCGGGGGTATGCTGCCACACAATTGTAAACCAGCCTGCAGGGGTTGAATAATGATAAAGTATGTAAGAAAAGGCAAAAATTGCAAATGCCAGCGCAAAGGACCACAAAGATAATTTTTTGAAGTTGTTTTTCATAAATGTTGTCAGATGTTTAGTGGTTTGTTAAATTTAAAAGTTGAATTAAAATCAGCGAGTCAATAAAACTACGCATTCGCAGTGCTTTGTGCGGGGGAACATATCAAAAGGCTGTATAAACTGTACACTATAGCCTTTTTCAACAAGATATTTGCAGTCGCGTGCAGCTGTTGAAGGATTACAGCTTATCATTGCAATACGGCTTGGGGCCATTTCCACAACAGCATCAAGGGTGTTTTCGTCACAGCCTTTGCGTGCAGGGTCAAGAACAATAGCAGTAGGGCGGAACCCTTCCTTTACAAGCAGCTGTGCAGCTTCGCCTGCATCGGAACAGATGAAACGGGCGTTTTCAATTCCGTTTTGTTTTGCATTTTCTTTAGCGTTTGTGATAGCTTCGGGGATGATTTCAACGCCAATAAGTGTTTTTACTTCTTTTGCCATAGAAAGCCCTATTGTGCCTGCACCGCAATAAAGGTCAAGCAGAATATCATCTTTGTTAAGTTTGAGGGCATCCTTGGCAATAGTATAAAGTTTTTCTGCACCTTCACGGTTAACCTGATAAAAAGAGTGGGGACTGAGTGTGATTTTTACACCGCACAGCACGTCACAGATGGTTTCATCACCGTAAAGGACGATATTTTCATCGCCCAGAATAACATTGGTGTTTTTATCGTTGATGTTAAGCACAACGGTTGCAATCATCGGATATCTGGCAACAAGGTCGTTTACCAGTACATCAAGTTTCCATACTTTTTTTCTGGTGGAAACAAGGCAGACCATAAGCTGGTCAGTTACTTCACCGTAACGGAAATATATATGGCGGATAAGTCCTGTAAACTTTTCTTCATCATAGGCCCTGATGCCAAGCTCATTCATGCGCTTTACAATATATTCTGCAATTTCATTTAGCAGTTCAGGCTGCAAAAGGCAGTCATTGCAGGGAATAATACGGTGTGAACGCTGTGCAAAAAAGCCTGTTATTGCTTTGCTGTTTTCATCCTTGCGCACAGGGAACTGCGCTTTGTTGCGGTATCTGTGAACTTTGTCACAGGACAGGCAGTTATTTACAGGTGTGCTGATTTTGCCGATGCGTTCAAAGCAGCCTTTTACAAAGTTTGTTTTTGCACGTTTTTCTGCTTCATAGCTGATGTGCAAAAAGTCACATCCACCACATTTTGAAAAGTTTGGACATTGGTTTTCAATACGGTCGGGTGATGGTGCAACAATTTCTTCGATTTTACCAAAGCAATAGGATGATAAAACCTTTAAAATTTTAACTTTACATACATCACCAACAGCACTCATAGG
>JAGBFE010000062.1 GCA_018109965.1 Oscillospiraceae bacterium
AAAAGGCAATCGGAGCCGATTAGCTTTAAGCCGAAACTGCCTTTGACACCGCAGACCATTTCACGCTATCAATTGGCGACAATAAATTGGTATAAGGAGAAACCGCTGTCAATTGGTGACTGTCCGTTTAATCTCCCTGCGGTGCAATTCCTTTTCCGCACAGCAGATGTGCAGATGCTTGTCACAGTATTGTAAAAGCTTCCGCATAGCCTGCGTCGGGCTCATAACCCGAAAGGGCTGCTGTTTGCAGGCACGGAGAAAAATCATGCAAATATAACCGACAGAGCTCAGGTCTCCGAGGGGAATTGGACCCCAATGGAACGACAGTGCAAAGGTAAGCCGACATATATCTTGTTTGTAATGCTCTATGTAAGTAAATTGTGGTGGGGTTGAAATCCATAGTCCTGAAGGTGCACAAACCTGATATGTGATGTTTCTGAGTACGGCCAGCAGATAACGGAACTGCGCAGCCAGCTACTCTAACATACTGATGTATCCGTTAAAACGTATGCGGCGGCAGGTTTAGCTGCTTCACCATATGCTTTACACATCATTTCGGAACAACGGACCTTAAATGTCGGTTATCCGAAGGCAGAACCTTCTACCCTTACCGTTGACTTTGGGAGAACAACGTTCACTTCGGCTTTACGGCAGACAGAAGAATACAGACAGCATACAACTCCTCCATCCACCAACGTTCACACGGAAAGGAACGATGTATTCTGGTCTGCCGACTTATAAAGTTATCATTGCAGATTCTTTTGTTGGCAAGTTTCTGCCGCGGTGAATCTGCTGATATAAAATGAAAAGCCTTAAGCATTTTAACGGCGTGAGATAAAATCTGTACGCCCGGCTGAAAGTTTTTCCCGACACAAAAGCCTTAACTGCATTTCAAATTGTCAGAATGCCTGTCTTTCAGGATGTTTTCGGCAAGTTTTCTGCCGATACATCCGCAAGCAGGAGGTACACGAAAAAACAGGCTTTGGTCAAAAAATGCCAACGCTTTACCTGCAGAGTATTGCAAGTATCCGACAGCTTGTGCTGAATAAAAGTTTTGCCTTTATGAGCGAAAGCCGTGTGGCAGAAACACCTTGAAAGCAATGCAAAACAGATATGGCAACAAAAGCGCAAACAGCAATTTAAGAAGATTTTTATTTGAACATTAACTGACTTTGGGGTTTCGTATCCCGCCAATCACGCGCTTTGGGCAAAATCGTAACAAAAGTGCTTACAGCAATCATCGACCCAAGTAACGGACTTGATTATCGGAACAGCACTTTGACAAACAAAAGCACATACAGCAAATCTGTTACATAACCCTTGAACTTTTTCAAAAGATTTTTATGTTAAAACTGTGCTTTGTAAAAAAGAAAGATGCAGACAGCAACCACAAATTTTCTCGAAAAAAGCTGTTATACACCTGCTGTGCACTGTGCTGCGAGATTTCCCTCGCCCCTTGCCCTGCCAATCCCAAAGGTGTAATTTTAAAAAACGCATCTTGATATTTTGCAGAGGCTGATGATTCAAAAACAGAGACGCACGCAAGTGTCAGGTACTGCGCATCAGCCTTTGCCCTTTAAAGGAGGTAAACATTATGCTTAACTTTCTCAAAAAAGAAAACAACTTTACATATACCGAAAACGGTGCGCTTACACACCAATCCACAAACAGCGAATGTCTTGACCTTTTTGCCACAATCGGTGCCATACGTTTTGCAGATGACAGCGATGTTGTTGCAAGATTTATCCGCGCTTACTGTGAGGATGCCGACCTTGCAATGAAGATTCTGTTTTTCGGCAGGGATGTGCGCGGCGGTCTGGGTGAACGCAAAGTTTTCCGCACCATTATCCGTTACCTTGCGGACACAAACCCTGCAAGCGTGGTAAAAAACATCCCTTACATTGCCGAGTTCGGTCGTTTTGATGACCTGCTTTGCCTGTTTGGCACAAGCTGTCAGGACGAAGCATTAAAGGCAATCAAAACACAGCTTGATGCTGACCTTGATGCTCTGACAAACAACAAGGAAATTTCTCTCCTTGGCAAGTGGCTGCCTTCGGTAAACGCATCCAGCAGGGATACCGTTGCAATGGCAAAAACCATTGCCCGTTATCTTAACTTAAGTGATGCGGACTACCGCAGACTGCTTACAAAACTTCGCAGTGAAATCAGAATAATCGAAAACAACCTTCGTTGTAAGGACTATTCCTTTGACTACGAAAAACAGCCTTCCAAGGCAATGCTCAAATACCGCAAGGCGTTTATGCGCAACGACGGCGAGCGTTACGGAATGTTTATGAACAAGGTTTCAAGTGGCGAGGCTGTGCTTAAAACGGGCGCTCTTGCACCTTATGATATTGTCCGCAGTCTTATCGACTACAACCGCTGGTGTTTTAAAACTCTGGACGAAAACGAACGCAAGGCAATCGGCACCACATGGAACTCCCTTGAGGATTTCACAAATGGTGAGAATGCTCTTGTAGTGGTGGACGGCTCGGGTTCCATGTACAGCGGCACAAACAATCCAAAACCTATCGAGGTTGCGGTTTCCCTGGGCATCTACTTTGCCGAAAGAAACAAGGGTGCGTTCAAGAATCACTTTATCACCTTCTCCCACACTCCTCGCCTTGTGGAAATAAAAGGTAAGGATATCTGCGATAAAGTGCAGTACTGTATGAGCTATAATGAGGTTGCCAATACCAACCTGCAAAATGTGTTCAGCCTTATTCTTAACACTGCAGTTAAAAATCATCTGCCTCAGGAACAGCTGCCAGCCAAGCTTTATATTATCAGTGATATGGAGTTTGACCACTGTGTTGCCGATGCAGGCGTAACAAACTTTGAGTGGGCAAAACGGGAGTTTGCAAAACACGGCTACACATTGCCTCAGGTTATATTCTGGAATGTGGACAGCCGCAACAATCAGCAACCTGTTACACAGCACGAAAATGGTGTGGCACTTGTCAGCGGCGCAAGCCCAAGAATATTTAAAATGCTGACAAGCGATAACCTCAACCCTTACACATTTATGATGGAGGTTATCGGCAGCGAGAGATACGCAAAAATCGCGGCATAAGGTGAATAAATAAACGAAAACCGAAGGTTATCAACCTTCGGTTTTTGTATTTGTAATATCATTATCCATACGATCAGTAGTCTTTTAAGAGTACTGCCGCTGCCACTGCAAAAATTTGTAAATACACATTATACATGCTATACTGAAAACAACAAATTTCGACCTCCTTCGCGAAAATTACACATTATTCTGCAAACTATTACAAAAGGAGATATAAATTATGACAACTTTTTTCAGTAAGCATCCACGTCTTATCAGCATTGTGGCAATAATAATTCTGCTGGTGGCAGCCTGCGGCTCAATATTCTGGGCTGCACCAAAATATTCTGACCCGCAAAACCGCATTGAATCCATAGAATACCTTGATTCAAAGCGCAATACTGTCTTAGGGCTTGCGACCGCATCAGCTTCAGCATCAACTGCCCTTACTTTGCTTAATGATGACTGGGGAACTCCTATTGCCAATGAACTGGCAGAACTGAGCATATATTTTATGATAATCCTTGCCGCCATTGTGCTGGAAAAATACCTGATAACCTTATCGGGTCTTGTAGTGTTTCAGTATATAATTCCTGTTGCCTGTGTTCTTATTATTCTGTATATATTATGGCGAGATCTGGAGTGGGCCAAAAATCTTGCTGTCCGCCTTGCAATATTTGGCTTTGCGCTGTTTATGCTTGTACCCGCAAGTGTTCAGGTGTGTCTGGTTATCGAAGATACCCACAGCACTTCCATTCAGGCTGCAATGGATTCTGCACAAAACGCCACCTTACTTGTTGAAAGCGAAACTGAAACCAAAGAAACCAAAAATATTTTCGGCAAAGTTATTTCCAGCGTTACCGAAACAGTTGATACAGCGATAGAAAGTGTAAAAAATATACTGAATAATTTTATCGAAGCTGTAGCAATTATGCTTGTAACCAGCTGTGTAATACCGATTCTTATGATAGTCATATTTGTATGGCTTATAAACACTCTGTCGGGCGTTAACATCACCCTGCCAAAACCTGTGCGTGTAAGAGTTGACACACAGAAAATTACAGGAAAACTCTCTTCCAAAAATGATGATTAAGCCATTCTCTGCAAATCAATAATATAATAAATCCGCTTCCTCCCTTAGACTTTATCTATGGGAGGAAGTTTTTCTTGTTGTCATTTTAATCATAGTGACTGATTGTTTAAATTGAAATATCATTATTTCTATACTATAATATTATAATAAAATCATTTTTCTCATAAATATGGAAAACCATTGCGAGGTTCCACTATGCCATTCTTAATTGTACGAAACGACATAACCAAAATGAACGTTGATGCCATTGTCAATGCTGCCAACAACAGCCTGCTTGGCGGTGGCGGTGTTGACGGTGCAATTCATCGTGCTGCAGGTCAGCAGCTGTTGGAAGAATGCCGCACTCTTCACGGCTGTGCAACGGGTGATGCAAAGATAACCAAAGGCTACAATCTGCCTGCAAAATATGTTATCCATACAGTCGGTCCCATATGGGAGAGTGGCGGTTACAACAAAAAAGAACTGCTGACAAGCTGTTACCGCAAGAGCCTTGAACTTGCAAAAAAGGCGGGCTGTAAAAGTGTGGCTTTCCCGCTTATCTCTGCAGGTGCATATGGGTATCCCAAAGATCAGGCACTGCGTGTAGCTATTGATGCCATCACGGGTTTTCTCTCCCGCAATGATATGCTGGTTTACATAGTTATTTTTGATAAGGAAAGCTTCAGAATCAGCGAAAAACTTGTGGCTGATATCCGTCAGTATATTGATGATAACTACGTTAATGAACACGAAGATAAACTGGAAATCCGCATACGCCGTTCCATTTTCAGCAAAGCCAAAAACGCTTTTGGTATTGATGAAAACAAGGATTTTGAAGTTGGTGCTGCCTGCGAAAAAATGGCAGAACCTTCAGTATTATGCACAACATCATCCTCTGCTATGGGCAGCAAGCCTTCCCGTCCGCTTGATGACTATATCCGGGAGATTGACGAAAGCTTTTCCGAAATGCTGCTTCGCAAAATCAGCGAAAAAGGCATGAAGGACAGCGAGTGCTACAAAAAGGCAAATATCGACCGCAAACTGTTCAGCAAAATCAAAAATGACAAGCTGTACAAACCAAGCAAACCTACTGCCATTGCTTTTGCAATCGCACTGGAACTTTCCCTTGGTGAAACAGAAGAACTGCTGCGAAAGGCAGGTTTTGCCCTGTCCCATTCAAGCAAGTTTGATATTATCATCGAATATTTTATCCGCAATAAAAACTACAATGTGTTTGATATAAACGACGCATTGTTTGAATTTGACCAGCCGCTGCTGGGGTGCTAAACAAAATAGTTATAATTAAAGTATTAAAAAGGCAACCTACTAACAGGTTGCCTTTTTTACAATATTTATTCTTCATTCTTTTTTCTGTAGATATCAATAGGGGTTCCGTCGATATTATACCATTCCGCCCAACCATTAATAGCCAT
>JAGBFE010000063.1 GCA_018109965.1 Oscillospiraceae bacterium
AGGGTCGGACAAGGCTTTTAAAGTATCCTGCAGCACGAAATTCACTCCCTTTTACTTTTAATGAAAATCAATGATTTATGTATGCATACTATTTAGATGATTTTCTAAATATAAGATAGCAATTATTTAGATATTTGTCAATATATATTTAGATGTTTTTCTAAATATATATTACATGTATATCCCACATATAATCATCCGTTATAAACAGATTTTTGCAGAATATGGGGGATATCATCCCCTGCTCATATATATTTGCATATATGCATAGATATATTTTAAACCGGATAAATCACAAATCAATTATATTTTATCACAAACAAAAAAGGCACTGAAAAATCAGTGCCTTTTGCTAATTCGGTTTTGTGAATTATTCTTCTTCGTGATCGTGGTCGTGGCAGCAGCAGTCTTCGTCGTCGCAGCATTCTACGCCGTCAAAGTCAATTTCAAAGCTTGTGCCACAGTTTGGGCAACCGCAGTCAGGGCTGAAGAGCATATCTTCGTCCATGCATACGATTTCGCCGCATTTTGGACATGTGATTTCGTAGATGCCACCGTCAAAAAGTTCGTCATCATCTTCACAGTCACAGCAGTCGCATTCGTCATCGTCGTCACAATCGCAGTCGCAGCAATCACAATCATCTTCATCTTCGTCTTCCCAGAGGAAGTCTTCGATATCTGTAAGGTCTTCGTCGATAGCGTCCAGTTCTTCATAAGCCTGGTCCATATCGCTTTCAAGTTCGGATACAGCTGTTGTTACATCATCCATAAGGTCTACCAAAGCAAGCAATACTTTGCCTTCTTTTGTTGTTTCGTCAACGCCAAGACCTTCTGCCAAGCCTTTAATGTAAGCAAGTTTTTCTGTAAGTGTCATCATACTATCCACTCTGCCTTTCTGTTATATGGTTTTGTCTTAAAAATTATTTGTCGTAGGATTTTGCACGACCCATGTAGGAACCGTCTCTTGTGTCGATTTCGATAAGTTCGCCCTGTTCGATAAAGAGTGGAACTCTAACTTCTGCACCTGTTTCAACTGTTGCAGGTTTGAGTGTGTTTGTAGCTGTGTTGCCTTTGAAGCCTGGTTCTGTTTCTGTGATTTCAAGAACAACAAAGTTTTCTGGTTCTACACCAAATACTTTACCGTTGTAGGAGAGAACTTTAACGTTTGTGTTTTCTCTTACAAATTTGAAGTATTCGCCATATTCACCCATAGGGAGTGTGATCTGTTCAAATGTTTCTGTATCCATTACATAGTAAACATCGCCGTCGTTGTAAAGATACTGCATTTCTGCTCTGTCAACACGTGCTGGGGAGAATTTTGCTGTTGGGTTGAAGCTTTCTTCTCTGATTGCGCCTGTGATAAGGTTTTTATATTTTGTTCTAACAAAAGCTGCACCTTTACCTGGTTTTACGTGCTGGAATTCTACAATAATGTGTGGCTGGCCGTTCATTTCAAATGTCAAACCATTTCTAAAATCGCCTGCGGAAATCATAATATTACCTCCAAAAAGTTTTTACACTTATAAATTTCATTTAAGCATAATATATCTCATATATTTTAACCTATATACAGATATTTTTCAATAGTAAATATAAACAAATGCATATTGAATTACAAAATAATAAGGTTTTTAGGGCTTTTTGCAACGCTTTCAAAGCCTGTTGCTGTTACATAAACGGTGTCTTCAATTCTTACACCGAATTTTTCAGGCAGGTAGATGCCCGGTTCAACCGTCATAACCATACCTTCCTTGAGAACATCCTGACTGCCTATGCCAAAACGTGCTGCCTCGTGCACTTCGATGCCAACTGCGTGACCGAGACCGTGGCCGAATCTGCCAGGATATTTTGCATCGATAAGGTCGCGTGCTGCTTTGTCAACATCACCGCAGTTTACACCAGGTTTGATCATATTCATTGCCAGCAGATGTGCATCAAGAACAGTCTGGTATACATCTTTCATTTCATCTGTTGCATAGCCGATGGCAACTGTACGTGTCATATCTGTGCAGTAGCCGCCGTATCTTGCACCAAAGTCCATTGTGATAAAATCGCCTTTTTCGATAACCTTGTGGCTTGGCACACCATGTGGGAGACTGGAGTTTTTGCCGCTTACAAGAATGTTGAAGGCAAGCTCGTCTGCACCTTCTTTTCTCATAAAGTAATCAAGTTCGTTTGCCATTTCTTTTTCGGTTTTGCCTGCAGCCAGAGTTTCGCACATATGCGCAAAGCCTGCATCGGTAAATTTCTGACAGGTTTTGATGATTTCAAGTTCTTCAAGGGATTTGATTGCTCTGATATCATCAATAAGACCTGACAGTGGGCTTTCGAGGCAGAGATTTACGCCGTTAAGCACTTTTGTAAGAGCGTTGTATTCGCCAAGGGACATTGTTTTTTCAACCCACACGTTTTTAACGCCGTGTTTTGCAAGAATTTCGTTTACCTGGTCATAAAGCTTGCCCTGAAGGATAATTTCAGCACCTTTAACGGTTTTCTGCGCAAGCTCTATGTAGCGGAAGTCGATGATAAAATATGCCTTGTCTTTAAGTACAATAAGTGTACCTGCGGAAGAACGCATACCCAGCAGATAAAATCTGTTTACGAAGCTGGTTACGATTGCTGCCTCAAAATCTGCAGGCATACTGCTGATAAGTTTTTCAATTCTGCTCATAGTGGTAATCTCCTTGTGAAATATTTATTTGAGTTTATAAAAATAATTTTTCATTGCCAGTGCATCGATGCCCTGTGTGCCGTCCGACTCGCAGATTATTGTAGGTGCCAGATTTTTGCGCGCAATAATCTCCATCAGCGGTTCAAAATCAGGACCGAAGGCTGTATCTTCAAAGGTCAGATGACGTTTTTCGCCCCCTGTTGTATATTCAATTTTGGAAAAATGGGAGTGAAAAACTTTTGTGCGGTCAGCACCGATTTCGTTTTCCATTTTGTTGATGATAGCTTCATAATCAGCCATTGTCTTTATTATTCCCATATCCCTTGCATTGAGATGACCAAAATCGATACAAGGGATAATTCTTTCGTCAACCTTGCAAAGTGTAAGCACCTCATCCAATGTGCCAAGCTGATTGACCTTGCCCATAGTTTCAGGGCATACGGTTATATCGCCGAGGCCGTTTTCATCAAGAGCTTTCATAATAAGCCCCATTGTGTCCACAGCTTTTGCCAGAGCAGCTTCCCTTGGCAGCTTTGCACAGCTGCCCGAGTGGAAGATAACCCTTTTGCCGCCCATTGCCTTTATGGCCTTTGCGCTGTCAAGAATGTAACCAACGCTGTTAAGGCGTTTTTCTTCCTCAAGGCTGGACATTGAAATGTAATAAGGTGCGTGAAGTGACAGGGTTATGCCCTTTGCAGCTGCTTCTTTGCCAAATTCAACCGCTGCCGCTTCTTTTATCTTAACACCTCTGCCACACTGATACTCAAAGGCATCAAGGCCCATATTGCTTAAATATGTCGGCACTTCAATTGTTTTTTTGTGCCCCTGCAGGGAAAAATTTTCATCCAGCCCTGCCGTACCGAATTTTACCATTTATAAAAA
>JAGBFE010000064.1 GCA_018109965.1 Oscillospiraceae bacterium
AGCTCTGACAACGGCGGCGAGGCATTTGAAGGTAACGACTGGATTATGCTGAAGCAGGCAATGCTTGATACCACCGATATGGCTGCAGTGGCTTATCTGGGCTGGTTTGAGGATTACTACGACCTTTATGACTATTCACAGATTCAGGATTATATCGCCGACACATTTGTCGCAGAGGATCATCCGTTTATTGCAAATATAGATGCCGACCATTTTGTGCCCCATGTCGGCGGTCAGCTTTACTGCATTGTGCCTGCTGATGAAAACGCATCAGTCACAATCTATGATTACGTCTTTGACTATGAAGACTACACTGCAGAGTATGGCGATATGCTGTATCAGTCTGCTGACGGCAAGCCTGTCATTGTAATGTGCAATGAAAGCGAAGTCGTGCCGAATATTATTGTGGAAGTTTTTGACAGCAACGGCAATGTGCTGGAATACATCCCTTGGCTCAGCGGCATGGACGGACGCCTTGAAGTTCCATACGATGCACCGACAGTGCTGGACTTCAGCCCATACGAAAAACTCGGCTATGTAACCGAAAACGACTATACATTTGACCCTGCACTGCTCTACTACGCGGAAGACTGGTCAGCCTATGTTGAAACAATCAACGATGACGAAGTTGCTGTAGGTTTGTGGTTTGACGAATACGGCAATATGGAAATGTGCTACGAAGTATACGGCGGCACAGGCTATGAAGTATTTTACGAAGGTTACTGGTACCCTGCAGAAGATGACAGCTATCCTGCAAGCGCACTTGTATTTGAACTGTCCCTTGTGGAGGACAACTCTGACATTCAGATTGCAAGACCGGATATTTACACAGTTATGAGCTTTGAATACGATGAATACAGTGAATGCGTATATATGACCTACGAAGATTATGACTTCCTGCTGGATGTAGAAGAATACTTCAGTTACACACTTTACAACGCTGTGGGCTGATACACAGCGACCTGCAATTTAACTCTTTAAATACAAGGAGGATATACAATGAGCGAAGCTAACGAAAAAATCACACTGGAACTTATACCATCTGCCGAACCAGAAGCAGAAGAAGCTGCAATTCCGCTCCCACAGGAAATTGATGTGGAATATTTAAACGAGATAAACCTTTCAGCTGAAGAAATGCAGACTGTTGATGAATTTTCGGGCAAAATTGACCTTAATGATTCAGCAATTATACTGCAGTACGGCGCAGCCTGCCAGAAAAAGATTGCCGAATTTTCTGACAATGCCCTTGCCGGTGTGCGAACCAAGGACCTTGGTGCAACAAGCGACATGATTGCTGACCTTGTGAGTGAACTTAAAGGGTTCAATGTTGACGATAATGAAAAAGGGTTCTTTGGCATCTTCAAAAAAGCAGGCAATCAGCTTACACGACTCAAAACCCGCTACACCAAGGCGGAAAACAATATCGATATGATCAGCGGCAAGCTGGAAGACCACCAGAACCAGTTGCTTAAGGATATCATAATGCTGGACAAAATGTACGAAATGAACCTTGCATATTTCAAGGAACTTACAATGTACATTATGGCAGGCAAAAAGAAACTGGAAGCTGAACGCGCCACAACCCTGCCACAGCTTAAAGAAAAGGCACAACAGTCCGGTCTTGCCAACGATGCACAGGCAGCAAATGACTATGCCGCAATGTGTGACCGCTTTGAAAAGAAACTCCACGACCTTGAACTCACACGCACAATCAGCGTGCAGATGGCACCGCAGATTCGTCTTATACAGAACAACGATGCTGTTATGAGCGAAAAAATCCAGTCTACACTCAACAACACAATTCCACTTTGGAAAAACCAGATGGTGCTTGCCCTTGGTCTTGCACATTCCAAAGAAGCACTGGAAACACAGCGTGCCGTTACAGATATGACCAACGACCTGCTGCGCAAAAATGCTGATATGCTCAAACAGGGTACAGTGGAAATTGCACAGGAAAGCGAACGGGGTATTGTAGACATCGAAACAATTACTTACACAAACCAGCAGCTTATCTCCACACTTGACGAGGTTCTGCGCATTCAGGACGAAGGCAGAGCAAAACGCCGCGCTGCCGAAGCAGAACTTATCCGCATAGAAACAGAACTTAAAAACAAACTGCTGGAAATCAGATAACAACACAAATCGATTACGGGCGGATTGCCAACAGACCGCCCTTATCTGAAAGGAGTATTGTCTATGAAAAATAAAGGTTCCGGCGGGTTAATAGGTATCATTGCCATTATTGCTGCAATACTGTTTTTTACCGCCAAAGGGCTGTTCCCTGTGCTGACCGGTATGCTTAAAGCACTTCTTGGCATTATTGTTGCAGGTGTGATTATTCTGGTTATAGCTGTTGTTTACTTTGCTTTCCGGAAAACCGATGCCAAACAGGCAGAGGATGAGAAATCAAAACTGAACAGCCAGCTGGCTAAAGGACGGACAAATCTTATGGACCTGCGCAATATTGGTCTGCGCATTAAAAACAGCGAAATAAGATCTGTTAATGATGATATATGTAAAACAGTTGACAAAATCCTTTCAACGCTGAAAAAACAACCTGAGGATATCACGAAAATGCGTCAGTTTTTCAGCTACTATCTGCCTACACTGACAAATATCCTCAAAAAATATGTTGCTATCGAAGAGAGTGGTGTACCTGCCGATAATATTGTGCAAAGCACAATAAACTGCCTTGGGGACATCAAAAAAGCAACCGAAAAGCAGTACACCGCTCTTTTTGACAATGACATTCTGGATATGTCAGTAGAAATGGAAGCACTTACTATCGCCTGCAAGCGCGACGGCCTGCTGACAGATAAAGATTTTGAAACAGAATAATATTTTTATCCGGCACAAAGAGCGATATCCAGAATTATGGATATCGCTCCGTCTGTAAGCTATAAAATATAAAAGGAGATGCATATCAGTGAAAAAAGTTCCAATGATTTTATTGCTGATTGCGCCATACGCCATATATTTTCTTTGTGACCGTACAAACATGGATTTTGCAATCGTGCTTTATATATGATGCTATTCTTATTTTAAACATGGTGTACGCATTTTTAATGCCTAAACTAAAATTTAACGAAAAACAGCTGCTGTTCTGGAATCTGCTGATAAAACTGTGCCATATTCCGCTTGTTGTTATAATACTTTTAGCAGCTCTGATAACATTACTTATTGGCGGCGAAGCTATGCGTGATGCAGTTCCATCTGTGGTTTTAATTGCTTTCTCCAGTTGCTATATGCTGCAGTTATCCTCCGCTATCTACAGCGCAGCTGGCCAGATTGTGAACGAAGAATACGGCAAAACAATTATCCCATTGGGTTAATAAAAACAAACTCCCTCTGAAAAGGTATCTCAAACAAACCTTTTCAGAGGGTTATTTTTATGTATTTATAAATTTTCCGCAGCGCAGTATTCGTGTTGAAAATCACAGCTGTTCCTTAAAACTGACAAGCCGTTGAACAATAGATTCTAATTCTGTTCTGCTGATTGCCGTTTCATCAGCAAATTCAAATTTATCGGCTGCTTTCTGTCTGCCAAGCTGAATTCTTATCTCACATCCGTCTGATACCATAAAAGCAAACCAACCCTCATCCATAAGCACCTCAAAAGGCAGCTGAAAACGGTAGTCGCCTTTATCAAAGGTGGTATCACAAAAATGATGAAACAGTTTATATGTATCCAAATCAAACAATTCTATATCACACATGGTAGTAATCAAAAGGGAGGATTCACCAAGCAAATTGGCAAGTTCCATATTGAGTGTGGCGGTATATTTCTGTTGCGGATATCCCCTGCCGTTCACAAACAGCTGCATATTGCCATTGGCAAAGCCGCACACACTCCAGTCCGATACCTTTTCCACAAGAAAAGCAAA
>JAGBFE010000065.1 GCA_018109965.1 Oscillospiraceae bacterium
ATAAAACCGCTCACCATCACCCTTGATGACGGCAGCCGTGTCAGTGTTGTGGGGGTTTGTGACCGCATTGACACAATGGAAAAGGATGGCAGAAACCACATCAGAATTGTGGACTACAAAACGGGCACCAAAAAGTTCAGCCTTGAAGATGTTTACAACGGCCTGTCCAGTCAGCTGCTGCTTTATATGGGCAGTGTGACACAAAGCGATGGCTTTGTGCCAAACCCTGTGCCTGCAGCAGTTATGTATCAGCCAAGTGATGCAGCCTTTAAATTTGATGAAGACGGCAGTCTGTATACACCTGTGGGTATGGCGGTTGACAGCCGCACGGTTTCCGAGGGCTTTGATAATGAATGCCTTGGCCGTTTTGGTGTTATACAGGGGGACGAAAAACTCAAAAAAGTCACAGGCAGCGAAATTGTGGACGAAAAACTGTTCCACGCAATTATGGAACATTCCAAAGATAAAATAAAAGAGATGGCACAGGCGGTCTATGCAGGGCAGTTTGACAACCTGCCTATGGACCTTGGCGGTGAACGCACCAGCTGTGAATGGTGCGGCTACCGCCCGATATGCCAGGAGTTTGACCGCATAAGGCCAAGACAAAAAGCGGATTTCAGAGTAAAGGGGGATGAGCAGAATGGCTGAAAGGCAATGGACCGAACAGCAGCTGCGCGCCATTGAAGCTGATGGTACACTGACGGTGCTTTCGGCAGCAGCAGGCAGCGGCAAAACCACCGTGCTGGTTGAAAAGGCACTGCGTATGCTCCTTGATGAAGAAAATAAAACCCCTGCAGACAGACTGCTCATCGTTACCTTTTCCAATGCATCGGCAAAGGAATTTAAAAACCGAATCGAAAAAGGCATCAACAAGGCAATCAAACAAAATCCCGAAAATTCATATATAAAAGCACAAAAAGTGGCACTGCAAAAGGCGGATATATCCACTATTCATTCCTTTTGCATCAAACTTGCACGCGAAAACTTTGAAGCGCTGGACATCGCCCCCGATTTTGTTATCTGTGACGAAGCCCAGAGCTTTGATATACACGAACAGGCAATTGATGCCGCAATGGAATACGGTTATCAGAACAAAGATTTCTGCCAGTATGTAAGTCTGTTTGGCAAATCAAGCCAGGATAAGCAGATACGGGAGTTTTTAAAGGATATGTTTTACTACTTTTCCGCACTGCCGTTCCCGCAAAAACGTGCACAGCAGCTTGCTGATATGGCGGCGGAAGAAAATTTTGAAGATACCGAAACTTACCGATATCTGTGGCGTGAGCTTGGCAGGCAGATTGACTATGCCAAATATCTTGTTCACAGGCAAAAGGTGCTCTGCGTATGGGGTGGTGTTGAAGCCTATATGGCAGGTGTTCTTGCCAACAGCGGCCGTATTGATGCCATTCAGCAGGCTTATGATGATAACGATGCCCAAAAGATAAAGGAAATTGCTTCCCAAAAACTGTTACCCCTTGGCAGAGTCAAAAAAGGCGAAAGCAGCGAGCAGTCGGAAGCTGTTAAATCAGTCAACAAAATTCTGGGAGACCTGTTGGATGAAATCAGCAGTGATGTGGATTATCTTGACAGCACACTCTATGCACAGCAACAGCAGCAGACACAGCGTTACATCAAAGCAATTACCGATGTTTTTGTGTTCTATTCACAAAAGCTTATGGAGATAAAAAAGGCGGAAAAGGCTTTTGAATTTTCCGACTTTGAGCATTTTGCCGTGCAGCTGCTTATTGATGAAAAGGGTGACAGAACTGCCCTTGCAAAAAGTTTGCAGGACAAATATGTAAAGATAATGGAAGACGAATTCCAGGACACAAGCTTTGTTCAGGATATGATTTTTAAAACCATTGCAAAGGAAAAAGAGCAGAATCTGTTTGTGGTGGGGGATGTAAAACAGTCCATCTACGGTTTCCGCAAGGCATCTCCCGAAATTCTGCTGGAAAAACGCTCCCGTTACAAAAAGGATGCATCTCTTGGCACCACAATTGTGCTGCCAAACAATTTCCGCAGCGAAGTCAATGTTATCCGTGGTATAAATTATCTGTTTGAACAGATTATGACACAGTCCATTGGAGGCGTTGACTACCGCGAGGGCGAACAGCTTTTGCCTGCGCCAAACAAAACCGACAGCGGCACGCCGGGAACAAAAATACTTATTGCCAATGACAACTGCAGCGAAGCGGCAATGGTGGCAGACAAAATTGCGCAGCTGATTGAAAGCGGTTTTGAAATTGACGAAAACGGCACAAAACGCAAGGTAAAAGCAGATGATTTCTGTATTTTGCTGCGAAATAAAAAACGTTTTGATGAATTCAGCGAAGCACTGAAAGCAAAAGGTATACAAAGTTTTGTAAAGGACGAAAAACCGCTCCTTGAAAAACCTGAGGTGCAAAGCATTGTTTCGCTGCTCAAGGTGATAAACAATCCGCTGCAGGAGGTTTATCTCACAGCGGGTATGTTCGGCGATATTTTCGGCTTTACCCTTGATGACATACTGGAACTCAAACTGAAAAGCAAAAAAGAAAATCTTTACCGTCTGCTTGCACAGAGCGAAAACGAAAAAGCAAAAGATTTCCTTGCATTGCTCAAGGAGTTTTCCTTTGCGGCAAAGGTGTATTCACCCGACAAACTGATTGATTTTATCATCAATGCAACGGGATATTATCAGAACCTTGCATTCACTGAAAACGGCAGTTCAAAGCGCGAAAACGTGCGCCGTTTTATCAGCTTTGCAAGAGAATACACTACGGGTTACCGCAACTATCTGGGCGATTTTCTGCGCTATATTGACCTTGTCATCACCACGGGCAAATCTGGCAGCGAAAGTTTCCGTCAGCCTGCGGGCACAGTTGCAATAATGACAATGCACACATCCAAAGGTCTGGAATTTCCAATCTGCTTTGTCAGCGGGCTTGGTACCCCGTTCAACAAGATGGACCGTGCAAAGCGCCTTATGATTGACCCGCAGATTGGTATGGCAACCTATGCCAACGAAAGCTTTGGTCACAACCGTTCCACGGCGGGTATCCAGGCGATAAAGAAAAAGATACTCAATGCCAATGCAGATGACGAAATGCGCCTCTTATATGTTGCACTCACAAGGGCAAAAAATGCACTGTTTTTAACAGCGCAGTATTCCAATATGTTTACAGCCAACACCTTCCGCAAGGTATGGGAAAAAACAAACCGGGATATCAGCGAATACGCTCTGCGAAAAGCAAACACCCCTATGGAATGGATACTGACAGGATACAGGGAGCATCCCCAAATTTACGGCAGCTACAGCAATACAGGGGATATGCAGGCAGAACACAGTGTGACCTTTGAAAACATGGGCATTGCCAAAGAGGATATCGGCATCAGAGATGACTATGATTTCGGCACAATGCTGACTTTTGAATTTGTGGATGTGGATGAAGTTGAAACAGAAACTGTACAGAGTGAAGCCGTGCAGCATATTTCAGTGGATTTTGATGCGCACAAAGCAAAAGAAAATTTTGATTATGTATATCACAATGCGGCAAAAACAAAGCTGCCTATCAAGGTTTCGGTAGGCGAAATTGCCAAGGCCGCGCCCAAAGTTTCCCTCAAAAAGCCTGCGTTCACAAAACAGCAGCAGTTCTCGGCAGCACAAAAGGGCACACAGATGCATCTGTTTGCACAGCACAGCGACATTCTCCTTGCAAGGACAGACCTGCAGCGCGAGGTGGACCGCCTTTGCAGTGAAGGCATTGTGGAACGCGGACTTATCAACATAAAACAGATTGAGCGGTTTGTAAATTCACCTGTTGCCACAATTATCCTTAACGGCGAAAAGGTGTATAAGGAAAAGGAATTCCTTATGCCTTACAAAGCCGCGGCGGCACTGGGGCAGGATGAGTATGCCGATGAAACCGTTATGGTGCAGGGGATTATCGACTGCCTTGTTATAAGCGGTGACAAAGGGTATATCATCGACTACAAAACCGACAGGGTAAACAGCATGGACCAGCTGTACAAAAAGTATTCAAAACAGCTGGAAATGTACCGTACAGCAGGGGGATATCTGTATGAAATCAGGGATATCCGATGCATAATATACAGTTTTTATCTTGACAAATATATGGAGTTTTAGTCAAAAGGTAAAAAGTGGAAAAACCCAGACAAATAAACAAAAAAATTGAATTTTGCTATTGACAAACCGACCGCTTGTGTATATAATTATTGAAGCAATAAAGTAGACACGTATTATCGTGCTCACCTTGCATCGCAAATGGGCGGTCGGGTCAATAATGGAAGACTCCTTGCAAAAGGGGTAAATTCGGTTATTTTGAGCGCGTATACCAGTACGCGCTTTTGTTTTTGCTAAAAATAATTGGAGGTGCTTTATTATCAGTACTAAAAAAGAACTTGAAATCAACGAAGAAATTCGTGACAAGGAAATCAGAGTTATCGGTGCAGACGGTTCACAGCTTGGTGTTATGTCACCAGACAAAGCTTTGAAACTTGCCGAAGAAGCAGACCTTGACCTGGTTAAAATTGCTCCTACAGCAGTTCCACCGGTTTGTCGTATTATGGATTACGGCAAATACCGTTTTGAACAGCAGAAGAGAGAAAAAGAAAACAAAAAAAATCAGAAAGTTGTTGAAATCAAAGAAGTTCGTCTTTCAATCAACATTGACACAAACGACTTTAACACAAAGGTAAACCAGGCAAACAAGTTCCTTAAAAACGGTGATAAAGTTAAAGTTTCCATTCGCTTTAGAGGCAGAGAAATGGCCCATTCAAAACTTGGTCTTGACGTTATGCAGCGTTTTGGCGAAGCAGTTGAAGGCGGCACAATCGAAAAGCCTGCAAAGCTCGAAGGCAGAAGCATGATGATGTTTATTGCCCCAGCACACAACAAATAATACTAGGAGGAAATTTCCATGAATAAGTACAAAATCAAAACACACACAGGTGCTAAAAAAAGATTTAAAATGACAAAAAACGGCAAGCTTAAAAGAGGTAAAGCTTTCAGAAGCCACATTCTCACTAAGATGTCTACAAAAAGAAAAAGAAACCTCAGAAAAGGCGGCTACGCAGACGCAACAAACGCAAAAGTTATCAAAAAACTCTTGCCTTACTTGTAATTTGTTTGCAGCATAGCACAAAAACTTATTTATTTTGACAGATTAAAGGAGATACTATAAATGGCTCGTATTAAAGGCGCGATGATGACTCGCAAAAGAAGAAACAAAACACTCAAACTTGCAAAAGGTTACTACGGTTCCAAATCCAAACACTTCAAAATGGCTAAACAGCAGGTTATGAAAAGCGGTAACTACGCTTTCGTTGGCCGCAAACAGAAAAAACGTGACTTCCGTCGTCTCTGGATCACAAGAATTTCTGCAGCTGTTAAAATGTACGATATGAACTACTCTACATTTATGAACGGCCTCAAAAAAGCAGGCATCACACTCAACAGAAAAATGCTTTCTGAACTTGCTATCAACGATGCAGCAGCATTTGCAGCTCTTGTTGAAACAGCTAAAAAAGCTCTGTAATAACATAAATTACGCCTTGGCGCTTTGTGCGACAGGGCGTATCTTTGTATTTAAAGACAGTTAGAAACGCTGATTTCAGGGCCCGGGTGCGCCCAAAATCAGCGTAAAAAAGTGTTTTTAACTACTTATATATAAGGAAATTTTGAGGTGCATTTTAATGCTTAACACAATAGAAAGCAAGGATAATCCAAAAATCAAATATGCTCAGAAACTGGCAAAGGATGCAAAACTGCGCAGTGAAAGCGGCACTTTTTTTGCATCCACACCAAAGGTGGTTATGGATATTCTGGCTGCGGGTTTCGAGGCTGAAAGCCTGTTTGTGACACAAAGTGAATACGACAGATTTTCCGCAGAACTTATGCAGCACAATGTTTATATCATCAGCAAAGCAGTGGATGAAAAACTCCGCGAAGACAAGACAAGTCAGGGTGTGTTTGGCATTTTCAAAATGAAAAATGCCGACATTGACCGCCTGTACAGCTCCAGAAAACTGATTGTGCTTGAGGATATTCAGGACCCCGGAAACATGGGGGCGATAATGCGCACAGCGCTGGCTTTTGGTTATGAAGACATTGTTGTAAGCGCAAAATGTGCCGATATCTACAGTCCAAAGGTGCTGCGCAGCAGTATGACAGCAAGTGTAAAACTCAATGTATGCAAGGTGGCGGATATCCCTGCGTTTGTAAGGGAACTTTCTTCAAAAGGTTTTTCCACCGTTGCAACCTGCCTCGAAAACTCAAAGGAACTGGGCAGCGAAAAAATCAGCCTGCCTGTTGCGGTGCTTATCGGCAATGAGGGCAACGGCTTGTCAAAAGCAACAATTGATGCATCTACACACAGAGTTAAAATTCCGATGAGTGAACAGATTGAATCCCTCAACGCTGCCGTGTCTGCAAGCGTTATGATGTGGGAGCTGAGGGGTGAATAACTTGGATATTTACAACATCTGGCTCTCTATGGCACTGGGCAGCTGTGCTGCAAACGGTGAGGAAATCGCAAGGCTCGGCGTCACTGCAAAGGAACTTTATGACAACCGCAGCAGCTGGCATGTTTACGAGGTGTTCACTGCAAAACAGATGGCCCGTGCACTGGAGGTTCCTCTTGAAGCGGCAAAAAATGTGTGGGAAACCCACAATGAACTGGGTATAAACTCCATAAGCTGCTTTGATGATGACTATCCGCTGTGCTTCCGCCTTATACCGCAGGCGCCTATAGTCCTGTTCTACAAAGGCGACCTTGGATGCCTTGAAAGCGAACATATGATAGGCATTGTGGGCAGCCGCAATCCTGACCGTGACGGCATCAAAATCTGCGATGAGATATGCACACATCTTGCACAGAACGGTGTTACAATAATCAGTGGTCTTGCACAGGGGCTGGACAGCGTTTCCCACAAGGCTGCTCTGGCGGCAAACGGCAAAACAGTGGCGTTTATCGGCACAGGCCTTGATAAATATTACCCTGCAAGCCACCGCAGCCTGCAGGACGAAATAAGTGAAAAAGGCTGTGTAATCAGCGAATATTATGCAGGCAGTCCGCTGCATTCCTCTACATTTCTGGAACGCAACCGGCTTATTGCGGCGGCTTCCGATGCGGTATGTGTAATGCAGGCAAAATCCAAAAGCGGCTCACTGTCCACAGCAAAAAGAGCGGTGGAATATTCAAAACAGCTGTTTGCAATTCCGGGCAACATCACAAACCCTCTTTACGACGGCACAAACCGTCTTATACAGGATGGTGCTTATCCTGTTTTGTCGGCAGATGATATTCTGCTGCATTTCGGTATTATCGAAAACAAAACGCAAAAGCGCAGGGCTGCAAAGCCAAAACTCAACGAATATGAACAGAAAATCTACGACTGCATAGGCCGCGAAAGCAAAAGCACCAACCAGATTTTTGCACAGACCAGAATCCCAATGGTACAGCTTAAAGCACTGCTGACTAAAATGGAGATGGATGGTGTGATTGCAGGAGTTGCAGCAGGCGTATACTGTATAAAATAAATTTAATTTTTGACATATCAGGGAGAACTTAAATGTCCAAACTTGTTATAGTGGAATCCCCCGCAAAGGCAAAAACCATCAAAAAATACCTTGGGGAAGACTACAATGTTATTGCTTCAATGGGCCACATCCGTGACCTGCCAAAGGCACAGATAGGCGTTGATATTGAAGATAATTTCAAACCTCGCTACATCAATATTCCGGGCAAGTCAAAGCTTATCAAGGAACTCAAAACCCTTGCTTCTGAAAGCGAAACTGTTTATCTTGCAACTGACCCGGACCGTGAGGGTGAAGCAATTTCCTGGCATCTGGCACATATCCTTAAGCTGGATACCACACAGAAAAACCGTGTAACCTTTGGTGAAATCACAAAAAAAGGTATCACCGAAGGTATGAACAATAAACGCACAATCGATGAGGATCTGATCAATGCACAGCAGGCAAGAAGAATCCTTGACAGAATTGTGGGCTACAAGCTGTCACCGTTCCTCTGGGAAAAAATCAAGGGCGGTCTTTCAGCAGGCCGCGTGCAGTCGGTTGCAGTAAAACTTGTTGTTGACCGTCACAGAGAGGTTGAAAGCTTTGTTCCGCAGGAATACTGGAACATCGACGCAACCCTTTCTCCAAACGGAAGCAGTAAAAAATTCAAGGCGAGATATTACGGCACAAACGGCGAAAAGATAACTGTGGAAAACGAAGCACAGGCACTGGAAATCAAAAACAGCAGTATGGAAAATCCGTTTGTTATCACAAATATTGCGAAGGGCGAACGAAAACGCCTGCCTGCACCGCCGTTTATCACTTCCTCACTCCAGCAGGAGGCTTCCCGCCGTCTTGGCTTTACAGCAAGCCGCACAATGCGTGCTGCACAGACACTTTACGAAGGTGTTGAGGTGGCAGGCTACGGTCAGATGGGTCTTATCACCTATATGAGAACCGACTCTCTGCGTGTAAGTGATGAGGCAGTATGGGCGGCAAAAGGCTTTATTAAAGACAAATTCGGCGAACAGTATGTGCCAAAATACAAACGTACCTACAAACAGAAAAACAATGCACAGGATGCACACGAGGCAATCCGTCCGACAAATGTAAACATCACACCGGAAATTGCTTACGCCTCGCTCAGCGGCGACGTTGCAAAGCTGTACAAACTTATCTGGGAACGTTTTGTGGCAAGTCAGATGGCAGACTGCGTACAGGAAACTGTAAACGTTGATATCGCTTGTGGCAGTCACCTTTACAAAGCAAGCGGCTACACAGTGCTGTTTGACGGTTTTACTGCTCTTTATGAAGAACAGACCGATGAAAAGAAGGAAAAGGAAACTGCACTGCCACCGCTTGAAAACGACACAAAACTCAAGGTGAAAGACATAGAGGCAGCACAGAAATTTACACTGCCGCCAAATGAATATACCGAAGCTACACTTATCAAGGCACTGGAAGAAAACGGCATCGGCCGTCCTTCAACATATGCACCTATTATCTACACAATCACCGAAAAAGGCTATGTTGAACGTGATGGCAAAAAATTGCTTCCAACTGCTCTCGGCACAACCATCAACGACCTGCTTGAAGCACAGTTCAAGGATATCGTTAACGTAAAATTCTCTGCCGAAATGGAAAACAGCCTTGACGAAATCGAACAGGGCAACAAGGAATGGACACAGGTTCTGGCAGAATTCTATGACACCTTCAGCAAAGACCTTGCAAAAGCACAGGAAGAAATGGAAGGCAAAAAGGTTAAGGTGCCTGACGAAGTTACCGACGAAGTATGCGAAATCTGCGGCAAACCAATGGTTATCAAAAGCGGCAAATTCGGTAAATTCCTTGCCTGCAGCGGCTTCCCTGAATGCAAAAACACAAAACGCATTGTAAAATACGCAAAAGGCACCTGCGCAAAATGCGGCGGCAAAATGCTTATCCTTACAAGCAAACGCGGCAGAA
Source organism: Oscillospiraceae bacterium (assembly GCA_018109965.1). Next base: position 9,488 of record JAGBFE010000065.1, read on the forward strand.
CCTTCTACGCCTGCGAAGACAGCACAAACTGCAAGTTTATGTCCTGGGAAGAACCAACCGACAAAACCTGCCCAGGCTGTGGCAAAAGCCTTTACAAAAAGGCAGGCAAGGGTGCAAAGGCACACTGCCTTAACGAAGCTTGTGCTGAATACAAGCCATCAGTAACACGTAAATCCAAAAAGGAAACAAAATAAATGACAGTTAACATTATAGGCGCAGGCCTTGCAGGCTGCGAGGCGGCAAATTTTCTGGCAAACAGAGGGGTAAAGGTAAAGCTTTACGAGCAGAAACCGCACAAATACTCCGATGCACACAAATCGCAGAATTTTGCGGAACTTGTATGCTCCAACAGCCTCAAATCAATGCGCGAAGATTCCAGCCAGGGTATGCTCAAGTACGAAATGAAGCACTTTGGCTCCCTTGTGCTCAAGGCAGCTTATCAGTGCAATGTGCCTGCAGGCGGTGCACTGGCAGTTGACCGCGAAATCTTCAGCGATATTATTACAAAGGAAATCAAATCCAACCCCAATATTGAGATCATCTACGGTGAAGTGTGTGAAATCAATACCGACGAAATCACAATTATCGCAACAGGCCCTCTCACCAGCGGCAATCTTTATGCAAAGGTAAAGGAAATGTGCGGTGACGGTATGAGCTTTTTTGATGCGGCAGCCCCGATTGTTATGGCGGACAGCATCAATATGGACCGTGTGTTTGCGGCTTCCCGTTACGACAAAGGTGATGATGACTATCTCAACTGTCCTTTCAACAAAGAGGAATACGAGGTGTTCCACGCAGCCCTTGCAGCAGCGGAACGTGCTCCTCTCAAGGACTTTGAACAGGAACTCACAGTGTATGAAGGCTGTATGCCGATTGAAGTTATGGCAGGCCGCGGTGCAGACACAATGCGTTTTGGCCCAATGAGACCTGTTGGACTTACCGACCCAAAAACAGGCCGCAGACCATGGGCAAATGTTCAGCTGCGCTGTGAAGATGCAAACAAAACAATGTACAACATTGTAGGTTTTCAGACCAACCTTAAATTTGGCGAACAGAAGCGTGTGTTCAGTATGATTCCTGGCCTTGAAAATGCCGAGTTTGTACGCTACGGTGTTATGCACCGCAACAGCTTTATCAACTCACCAAAGGTGCTCAGCAACACACTTAACCTCAAAGAATATCCGAATGTGTACTTTGCAGGTCAGATTACAGGTATGGAAGGATACACCGAAAGTGCAATGTGCGGCTTGCTGGCAGCATATTTTGTATACTGCCGCCTTACAGGCAAAACACCGCAGATACCACAAAACACAACAATGATTGGTGCGCTGCTGCAGTACATTACAACTGAAAACAAGGACTTTCAGCCAATGGGCAGCAATATGGGTATTCTGCCGCCGCTGGAAAATCATATCCGCGACAAACGCGAAAGATATATGGCGTTTGCTGTGCGAGGCAAGGCTGATATTGAAAAAATCGAACTGTAAACCTAATGTATATGCGTATGACGGATACAGGATATGATTTGCAGGCGTGATTGAAAATTTATATTTCGGGATATAAAAACATAAGACACAGAAAACAGGCAAATCTGCAGAAAGGGTGTTGTTATGAAAAAGCAGAGAAAAGGCTATAGTGTAAAACAGGGCAGAATGCGTTCTGCACAGGGTGTTGCAGGCGGCATTTTTGGTATAATATTCAGCATAATATGGACAGTAGCTGCCGTTTCGGTGGGTGCACCGTGGTTTTTCTGTCTGTTTGGCGTATTTTTTGTGGCAATGACGATTTACAGCACCTATATCAGCTACAAAAATGCCACAGGCGAAAACCGCTATTCTGAGTTTGATATTGTGGAAATGGACTCGGAACCTGACCCATGGGATGAAAAATTCCGCGGTGACAGTCAGGAATTCAACATTGACCCGGATTGCGGGCATATCCACGCAGTTGCAGGCAACTCATCAAACTTTTG
>JAGBFE010000066.1 GCA_018109965.1 Oscillospiraceae bacterium
AACTTGGCGGTCTTTTATCCGACGCACTGGCCGAAAGCCTTGGTCTTGATGTAATGCTGCTTGGTTCAGGCAGCGTGCGCACAGAGCAGATGGGCCCGCTGGTTGTATATCAGGACCTTGTTGAATGTTTCCCTTACGACGATGCAACATATATGCTTACAGTTACAGGCGGACAGTTCAAGCGCATGATGCAATTTATGCTGCGTGACGGTGTATGGAAGGGCGAACACTGCGAGTTCTATCAGCTTTCAAAACGAGTAAAAATTGTATATGACATACCAAACAGCAAAATTCTGGAATTTAAATTTGACGATGAAGACCTTGATGATGACAGACTGCTGCGCATAGGTTTACAGACGTTCCATTTAAACAATTTTACAGAGTTCTTCAATGTTCCTATTGCTGAAGTTGATGCAATCAAAAAACCTACTGTTGTAACCACATCTACAAGAGATGTTCTTGAAGAATATCTTGCAACACATCAGCACCTTGACCGCGAAATCGACGGCAGACTGACACTTATCAGATAACATACCATCTGTGGCGGCAAATCACCGATATACAAAACACTCTGAAATGCTTTGACAAAGGAGGTGGATTTTATGGACAGATACAAAAAACTCACACTTTTGCACTCCAACGATATGCACGGGGATTTTCTGGCAGAAGATGCTGACAACAGCCTTGTGGGCGGCGTAAGTATGCTGTCGGGCTATGTTGACAAGGTAAGGCGTGAAGAAAAAAGCACCCTTTACTGCATTGCAGGGGATATGTTCCGCGGCTCGGTTATCGACAGCGAATTCCGCGGCATAAGCACCATAGAGATTATGAACGCCCTTGCACCTGATGTGGTGACCCTTGGCAACCACGAAACCGACTACGGCGTGGCACATCTGCTGTTTCTTGAAAAATGCGCAAAGTTCCCCATCATCAATGCAAACCTGTACATAAAATCCAACTTTGCAAGGCTGTTCAGACCTCATATCGTAAAGGAAATTGACGGTATGAAGATACTGTTTATCGGTATCATCACCCAAGCAGTTATGAAATCCACAAAAAATGACACTGCGGTGGGCAGCTTTTTAGATATATACGATGCAGCGGCAGAAATCGGGCGCATCTGCAACACCTACAACGCAACAGATATCGACCTGACAGTGCTGCTGACACATATCGGCTTTGAGGAAGACAAAGCCCTTGCTGCACAGCTTGACCCCGCCTGGGGCGCGGATGTCATCATCGGCGGTCACAGCCACACCTTTATCGAACAGCCTGCAGTGGTAAACAACATTCTTATCGTGCAGGCGGGCACAGGCACCGACATTATCGGCCGTTTTGACATTGTGGTGGACACAGCTGAAAACCGCGTGCACAGCTGGCAGTGGCAGGCAGTACCGATAAACAGTGCAAACTGCCCAAGGGATGAAGAAATCGAAACGGTGCTTGCATCCTATAAAAACCATACCGATGCAAAGTACAACCGTATCATCACCCGTATGGCACGCAGACTGACACACCCAGACCGATTCAGAGAAACCGAACTCGGTGGCCTGTTTGCAGATATTCTTGCACAAAGCCTTGGCCTTGATATAATGCTGGTGGTCAGCGGCAGCATCCGCACCGAAAGCATGGGGCCACTTGTGATGTACAAAGACCTTGTTGAAACTTTCCCGTACGACAGTGCCGTGTATCTGCTTAAAATAAACGGTGCACAGTTAAAACGGATGATACTGTATATGTTACGGGATGAAATATGGCAGGGTGTGCACTCCAGCTTTTCACAGCTGTCGGGCAGACTTAAAGTGGTTTATGACATACCGCACAGCACAATGACCACCTTTGAGTTTGACGGCGTGCCGATAACAGACAAACAGCTGTTCACCATTGGCGTACAGCAGTATCAGTACAGCAACTTCAAAAAAATATTTGATGTGGAACTTGACGAAATTGAGGCAAACGGCAAGGCAAGAATAGTTGCAACATCAATAACAGATGTGCTTGAAGAATATCTTGCTTCCCACGGGCTTATTGACCACAAAACCGACGGCAGACTGACCCTTGTCAGATAACCGTCAGTGCAAATTATAAAATATAAAATTTATATAAACTTTTCCGCATTATGAAAGGAGATTACTATGGGACTTATCAAAGCAGCATTAGGCTCAGCAGGCGGCGTACTGGCTGACCAGTGGAAAGACTATTTTTATTGCGAATCACTTCCTGCAGATGTACTTATCAGCAAAGGCCACAAGAGAAATTCCGGCCGCAGCAGCAACACAAAAGGCAGTGACAACATCATCTCCAACGGCTCTGTAATCAACATCAACGAAGGTCAGGCCATGATTATAGTCGAAAGCGGCAAAATCGTTGACCTGTGTGCAGAACCGGGTGAATACACATACGACACATCAACCGAACCGTCCCTTTTCCAGGGCGACCTCAAAGGCAACATCTCTGCAGTGTTTGACCAGATCGGCAAGCGTTTTACTTTTGGCGGCGAAGCACCAAAAGACCAGAGAATATATTTCTTCAACACAAAAGAGGTTATGGGCAATAAATACGGAACACCAAGCCCTGTGCCATTCCGCGTTGTTGACCAGCGCGCAGGCATCGATATCGACATTGGTCTGCGCTGTTTCGGCGAATACAGCTTCAAGGTTGTAAACCCGATGCTTCTTTACAAAAACGTAGCAGGCAATGTGGAACAGGATTTCACACGCCAGCAGCTTGAAAGCCAGATGAGAACCGAACTTCTCACAGCTTTGCAGCCTGCATTTTCAAGAATTTCTGCAATGGGCATCCGCTACTCCGCAGTGCCGGGCCACACAAAAGAACTTGCAGACATCCTGCGCGAAGAACTCGCACCAAGCTGGGGCGACAGAATGGGCATTGAAATTGAAAAAATCGGTATGAGCTCCATCAAGGCAAGTGAAGAAGATGAAGCAATGCTTAAAGATATGCAGCGTGCAGCAGCATACACAGATCCTAATCTCGCAATGGCATACACAGTTGCAAGCCGCGGCAAGGCAATGCAGGATGCTGCAAACAACGCAGCAGGCGCAGCAACAGGCTTTATGGGCCTTGGCATGATGAACGGCATGGGTAACGACGGCACAATGCAGACACTGTATCAGATGCAGCAGAACCAGCAGGCACAGCAGGCTGTTATCAACCCTGCGCATCAGGCAGCAGTACAGAACGGCCCTGGTATGACACCTCCGTCACAGCCTGCCCCAAACAGCTGGAAATGCAGCTGCGGTGCTGTTAACACAGGTAAATTCTGTGCTGAATGCGGCAGCCCAAAACCTGCAGAAGAAGGCTGGACATGTGCTTGCGGTGCTGTAAACAAAGGCAAGTTCTGCCCTGAATGCGGTGCAAAAAAACCTGCAGGTGTTCCGGTATACAAATGTGACAAATGCGGCTGGGAACCTGAAAAAGGCGTAACACCACCAAAATTCTGTCCTGAATGCGGCGACAGATTTGACGACGGCGACATCATTTAATACTCGCTTTATCCTTCTTTAATCATAAAGAGATAAATATTTTTGTTGTCTGATAAAGCTATGCTGTATGCGGCAACGGACTGCGTGCGGCATAGCCTGTCAGACTTATCCACAAGGAGGCAACTATGGGACTTTTTGATAAAATTTTTGAAAAGAAAATATGCTCAATCTGCGGCGGCGAAATTGGTCTTTTGGGCAACAGAAAACTGGAAGACGGCAACTGCTGCAAAACCTGTGCAGCAAAGCTTTCGCCATTCTTCAGCGACAGACGCTCCAGCACAGTGGAAGAAATCAAACAACAGCTGGAATACCGCGAAGCAAACAAAGCTGAAGTTGCAAAATTCAACACAACCCGTGTTATCGGCGGCGACAACACAAAAATCTACATTGATGAAAACGCACGCAGATTTGTGGTTACATCTTCACGCAACCTGGCTGATGCAAACCCGGACGTTATCGATTTTGCAATGGTAACAGGCTGCGAAATGGATATTGACGAAGACCGCAGCGAAGAAAAACGCAAAGACAACGAAGGCAACTATGTAAGTTATATGCCTCCACGTTTTTCCTGCAGTTATGACTTCAGCTTTACAATATTTGTAAACCACCCTTATTTCAACGAAATCAACTTCCGTCTCAACTCATCATCTGTCGAAACAACACCGGAAGGCGGTGTGCCTGCAGCACGCATCCCTGACCCGAGAACAAACATTGAATACAGAGAATACGAACAGATGGGCAACGACATCAAAGCAATTCTCACACAGGCACGTCAGGACGCAAGAGATGAAATTGCTGCAGCAAACGCACCAAAAACTGCTGCAACCTGCCCATACTGCGGTGCAACAACAATTCCTGACGCAAATGGCTGCTGCGAATTCTGCGGTGGCGCAATGAACGGATAAAACGAACCGGGGTGAATTACAGTGAAACTCAACAAAAAAATATTACTGCTTACAGCAATTTTAGCGCTTGCTTTCGCTGTAAGCGCCTGTGGCAGCACACAACCGCCTGCCGACAGCAACCCGACACAAAGCCAGTCCCAGCAACAGCAGGACGAAACTGAAAGCGCTGTGACTGAAACGGAAAGCACAGAAAAAGAAACTGACAGCACCGGTGATGAATCAGAATCAAAACAGGAAACTGTCAAGGACAAAACTGATTTTGATGCAGAAACCGCAGTCACTGCTCAGGAAACTGACAACGGAGTAAAATACACATTCAATGCTCTGCCACAGAATGCAGATGATATCCGAGCCCTCATGGAAATACATCCACTCAGTGACAGACACAATACAACCGCTTTCTTTATGGCAAGTCTTGTGCGGTATATTGAAGATACCGACGACGGCCTTGCAATGATTGATGTTCTCAAAGGCCCGCAGCCTTTAAGCGACACTGAAAAGGCATTTATCAAAGAGCGTTTCAGCGACAAAAAATATCTGCCAAAATCATATTTTGAAGGCGCTTTGCCTGAAAACAACTACGAACCCGATGCTCCGTGGACAATTGTTGTTTCTGATGAAGCTGTATCAGCTCCTGAGGGCTACAGCTATACAACAGTGTCCAGCGGCGGCGCAGACAGTCCAAGACGCGTATGTCTGCGCATCAAAGGTGATGACCACTACCTTTGGGAGTATAACGGTGTACTGCTGGGAATACGTCTTCCTGCCGAAGAAGATCCGTGGTTATAAAAACAAAAAGGGGGCTTCGGCTCCCTTTTTATGATTTGAAAACAATAAACTTTATATATAAAGGAGGTTGACTGAATGGCAACTCAGGTAACCAACTATCAATGTCCTGCCTGCACAGGCCCGCTGCATTTTGTGGGCGAAAGCGGCCTGCTGGAATGTGACTACTGCCAGAGCCGCTATGCAATAGAGGAAATTGACAAGGAATATGCTGCCAAAAACAAACAGGCAGAAGAAAATTTTGAAAAGGCACAGCAGAATGCCGAGCGTGAACAGACCTGGTGGGATATGTCGGGTCTCAGCGACCAGTGGGGTGCGGACGGTGAAAAAATCAAAGCCTATTCCTGTCCGTCCTGCGCAGCAGAAATCATCTGCGATAACACCACAGCGGCAACAAGCTGTCCGTACTGCGGCAACCCTACAGTTGTACCTGGGCAGTTTGGCGGAGATTTGAAACCGGACTATGTTATTCCGTTTAAACTCAGCCACGAAGACGCAAAAAAAGCCCTTAAATCCTACTATAAAGGCAAAAAATTCCTGCCAAAGGAATTTACCGCCAAAAACAAAATAAGCGAAATCAAGGGCGTGTATGTTCCGTTCTGGCTGTTTGACTGTGTTGCCGATGCTGACATCACCTTTGACGGCACCACTGCGATAACCACAAAACAGGGTGACTACAATGTGACCACCACATCACATTACGACATTTACCGCAGCGGCCGCGTGCCGTTTAACAACATCCCTGTTGACGCATCCAAAAACATGCCCGATACACATATGGATGCCATCGAGCCTTTTGATTTCAGACAGATGAAACCGTTTTCAATGTCCTATCTGCCGGGCTTTTATGCTGAACGATACGGCCAGAGTGCACAGGAAAGCATTGAAAGGGCAGAAACCCGTGCCGAAAACACCACTATCGAAACATTGCGCGGCGACATTGTGGGCTTTGCCGGCTGCACCATAAAGGACAAAAACATATATTTGGAACGCGGCAAGGTAAAATACGCACTGCTGCCAGTATATATGCTGACAACCAAATACAACGGGCAGGATTATCTGTTTGCAATGAACGGCCAGAGCGGCAAGTTCATTGGCAATCTGCCTGTGGACAAAAAGAAATACTGGACTTATTTTCTCGGCATAGCCGCATCCGTCACAGCTGTGGTGGGCACTGCGATGATGCTGCTCTTGTAAAGGAGGGCAAACCATGAAAAACAAACTTTTCAGACTGATATCGCTCTCTGTTGTGCTTGCTTTAGCGGTAAGCATCTTTACGGCAGGAGTAAATGCCGAAACTGCACAGAGACAGTATGTTTATGACCCTGTATATCTGCTGACAGACAGCGAATATTCCGAACTCAACGCAATGGCAGCCGAAACAAGCGAAAAATACGGCTGTGCAGTACACTTTGTGGTTACCGATGACCCATCTGTAAACTATGACAATATCCAGCTTTATTCTGAAGATATGTACCTTGAATCCCCTGCCCTTGGCTATGGCGAGGGCAAGGACGGCGTAATGCTGGTACTTTGCACTGCTGACCGCTGCTACTGGCTGCTGGCCTATGGCGAAAAGGGCAACTATGCCTTTACCGACTATGCAAAGGATTGGATGAGCGAACATTTTGTGGACGAATTTGGCGATGATGACTGGTATGGCGGCTTTAAAGATTACATAACTGACTGCGACTATATCCTTGGCGAAGCTGCAAAAGGCACACCTGTGGATATTGACAATGATATAGGTGTGGAAGCCTACGGCTTTGCTCTTGTGGCAGGACTTATCATTGCACTTATCGTGTGTTCCGTTTTCAAGTCACAGATGAAGACCGCAAATATCGCCACAAGGGCCACAGATTATCTTGATAAAGCAAATGTGGATATATTGTTCCGCAATCAGCTGTTCAGATACTCCACAGTTACAAGAACAAAAATAGAAACCAACAATTCCTCCTCATCCGGTGGCGGCACAACGGTAAACAGCCGCGGCTTCTCCGGCAAAGG
>JAGBFE010000067.1 GCA_018109965.1 Oscillospiraceae bacterium
AATGCTGCCAGAACGGTCACTACCAACATGATTGCTGTGGTGACCACCGTGAAAATCAATGTATTCACAAAGTACCGTGCAAGAGGCACCGCTGTAAACGCATCCACATAGTTTTGGAATGTAGGAGACAATGTAAACAACTTGGGGATATATTCAGAGTTATAAGAACTGTAGCTTTTTACTGATGTCAGCAGCATCCAGTAAAAAGGAAACAAAACCATAATTGCCCACAATCCGAGCAAAAGATATGTTATTGTTTGAATACATCTTTTTCGGGTCAATGCGGAACGTTCAATTTGATCGTAATTCATAACAGCACCTCCTTAATAGTGGACGTGCTTGCGGCTGACAAGCAGATTGATACAGGTTATGGTCAGCACCACAGCAAACAATATAATGGCCGCTGCCGATGCATAGGAAGGATAGCCGCCGCTATTTCCGTAGAGCATATCATATACATAACCAACAATGGTGTTCATTTCTGCTGCGTTCAAATCTGTTCCAAAAATTGCCACAGCATCACTGTATGCCTTAAACGCACCAATAAAGCCCGTTATGATCAAATAAAACATCGTGGGCGAAATCAAAGGCAATGTAATTTTTGTAAAGATACGGATCCGAGAAGTCCCGTCCACTTTCGCCGCATTGTAATAGGTTTCATCAACAGAAGCAAGGGCAGTGGTCAAAATTAATATCTTAAAAGGCATAACGACCCAAATCGTATAAAAACAAAGAACAAACATCTTTGCCCAGTAGGGGCCGTCAATAAAGTCTACAGAGTTTCCTCCAAACCACTGAATCACAAGGTTGGCAAACCCATCGGTATAGGGTGTTTTTTGGAATAAAATCATAAACACCAAACCTACAGCAAGAGTATTGGTAACATATGGAAGAAAATACACTGTCTGAAACAAATTGCGCAACGCTTTAATGGAATTGAGACCAACCGAAATCAGTAGTGCGATACCTGTGGACAGCGGAACTGTGATAATAACCAGCAAAACCGTATTCTTAAGTGCCTGCAAGAAGAACGGATCGTGCAGAACATAGGCATAGTTATAGCCGCCAACACCAAAATAAGTTTGGGATGCAGAATGGAATCCCTCTTGAAATGAATAAATAAACACATCAATCAATGGGTATACCATAAAAGCGCCCAGAAACAGGATTGCAGGCAGCAAATAAAGCCAACCTTTTAATTTTCTGTCATCCATAATATGCTCCTTTATTTTTGCACTTCCCAAAACAGACGCTCTTGGGTTTGGGCATCAAACAAGAAAATCTTTTGCGGTTTAATATCAAACCGTACTGTTGGGGAAGTGGTATCGACAGGCCTATCCGAACTGATGATGGCACGAATTGCCGCATTCTCGCACGCACTATGGGTGCATACAACGCTCACATCCCGACCCATGACCTCCACTCGATTCAACTCACAGGTCAACACACCAGAATCAGACAGGATAAATCCTTCCGGACGAATTGCAGCTAAGACAGTTCTGTCTGCAATACCGGTTGTTTGCATAATTTTTTCCTGACCGATATAGAGGAACTCCCCTTCTACCTTGCCTTCAAACACATGAATAGGAGGCGTACCAAGGAATTTCGCAACAAACAGATCAACGGGATCATCATATACATCCTGCGGTTTTCCAACTTGATGAATCACGCCGTCTTTCATAACAACGATCAGATCCGAAATACTCATCGCTTCTTCCTGATCGTGGGTAACAAAAACCGTTGTAATTCCCGTTTGACGCTGAATTCTGCGAATTTCCTCTCTTGTTTGCAAGCGAAGACGGGCATCCAAGTTGGAAAGCGGTTCATCCAACAGTAAAATTCTTGGCATCTTGACCAGTGCTCGAGCAATTGCCACACGCTGTTGCTGACCGCCTGATAATTCACTGGGTTTTCTGTCCATCAAACCATCAATCTGCACCAGTTTCGCTACTTCCATCGCCTTTTGTTGCATCTGATCTTTGGACAGTTTATTTTTACCCTTGAAGTTCTGCAGCGGAAAAATAATGTTTTGCATGACCGTCAAGTGCGGATACAATGCATAGTTTTG
>JAGBFE010000068.1 GCA_018109965.1 Oscillospiraceae bacterium
AGGATATCAATGATAATATCACCGATGATTTCCTGTTTTGCCGTAATTGTATCTCCCACTTTTTCCTTGAATCCGATAGCAACAAGCGGAATGGAAATTGGCATTTTAATGCTTTTTTCGGTGTAAACAATTTCGTCAGGTTCTTCGATTTTTTTGCGCACAACCTGGTGTTTTTCAGTGCTGAAGCCTGCACGTTCCACAGCATCAACAAGCTGCTGCTGTGTGATGTTTCCCGCTACTGAAAGCAGCATTTCGCTTGGTGAATAAAATGCTTCGGCACATTTGTACAGCATTTCCGGTGTGATTTCGGCAATGCTTTCCACACTGCCTGCAATATCTTCCTTAACGGAATGATTGTGATACAAGCCCTCAAGAATACCGAAAAGCACGCGCCATGATGCGCTGTCGTCATACATTTTTATTTCCTGCCCGATTATACCCTGTTCCTTTGCAACAGTTTCCTTTGTAAAGTAAGGCTGTGTAACAAAGGAAAGGAGAATATCAAGGGATTCATTTATTTTATCTGTTGCAGAAAAGATGTAGCAGGTTTTGTCAAAGCTGGTAAAAGCATTTGCATTTGCGCCTGTTTTTGCAAATTTTTCAAAGGCATCGCCGTCTTCGTTTTCAAACATTTTGTGTTCGAGGAAATGCGCAATGCCTGCAGGCACGGTGTATTCCTCCCCGTCAACAGAAAACTGGCGGTTTATGGAACCGAAATTTGTGGCAAACACTGCGTGGATGCCATTGTGCTTTGGCATTGGATAGCACGCAATTGTGAGACCGCAGTCGGTTTTGATAAGACTGTACTGTTCGTTCAGTACATCACTTTTTATAATTTTTATATCCTGCATAACAATATCCTTATTTAGTAAGTTTATATACAACGTTGAGATGCAAAAGGCTGAGCACATCTTTTATCTGCTGTGCTGTAACAGCTTCCACCTTTTCTTTTGCCTGCTGCGGAGAAACATTTGTGCCCCGCACTGCTTCGTTGAGATACCATGCTTCAAGACCGTGGAGACCATCATAGATTGCATCAAGGCTGTTGAGCAGCACAAGCTTTGTCTCGTTGATTTCCTGGTCGGTAATTTCGCCGTTTATAAGGTCGCTGAGCTCTTTCCGGATTGCTGCAACCGTTTTGTCACAGTTTTCGTGCTCAACACCCGAATCAACACGCATTGAAGCGGTGAAACCATTGTAAGCCGCTGCACAGTAATAGCAAAGGCTCTGTTTTTCCCTTACATTTTTAAACAGCCTGCTGCTTGCTGTGCCGCCAAAAATGCTGCTTGCCACCAGCATTACATAGCGTTCATCTTCTGTAAGCTGTCTTTCGGTTGTATAGAACAGACAAACCTTGCCCTGAACAATATCAAGACTTTCGCTGAAGTTTTCCACTTCTGTTTTTGGCATAACCTCAATAGGCAGAATCTGTGCTGTGCATTCCTTGCGGTCTGCAAATGCAGCTGTGAATTTTTCGGTAATTGTTTTATCTTCGTCAGCTGTAACAAAAATTTCCACAATGCTGTCAGCAATCAGCTGTTTGTAGCACTCATAAAGTGCCTGCGGTGTAATGCCGTCAATATCTTCAAGATAACCAAGACGTTCAACACCGTTTTTGCTGTCCTTAAAGAATTTACGCTGTGCATTTTTCACACAGTAACCGCGTTTGTCATTGATTTCGCCTTCTATTTCTTCGCGGAGCTTGAACTTTTCAACCTCCAGCCAGTCAGCGATAAAGCCGCCGTCTTCAACACATGGGCGGAAGATGACACCAAGGATAACGTCAGTCATTTCGGCAAGCAGGTCCTCGCCGTTCAGACAGTACTGGTTTCTGATGCCCTGAATTGTAAAACGCAGATATCTGTTCTGACCCACAACAGCTGTTGCGGCAGAAAAGCTTGCACCATACATACTGCTGAGCTTCTTTGAAAACATGCACATATCAGGATAGTCCTGATAACCGCGTTCCAGAAGTGTTGGCAGCACCGCATACATTGTTGCCTTTTCTCTGTCGTTAGGTACAATAAAGCTTACACTTATACGGTTGCGTTTAAATTTGTCCCCCGGCAAAAAAGTGAGGGAAACATTGTTGTGTATAGATTTTCTTTCCATATTTTCTCCGTATATAAAAGATAAATTTTTATCGTATATAATTGTATATTACTAAATAGTTATTTTACCAAATATTATGCAGTAAATCAAACAATTGAGCAAAATTTTTATAAAATATACACATCACAGCAAAACCCGCAATTTCGCAGGTATATTTTACCTTGAAATCACGGGTCTGATGTTATTTGCCTATAAGATTTTTATGAATTGCGTGGATTGCTTTATCGGCCTGGGATTTTTCCACAACAAGTGATATTTTAACTTCGCTTGTAAAAATCATCATAATGTTGATATCACTCTCATAAAGCACTCTGAGCACCTTTGTGGCAATGCCTTTTTGTGTGTGGAACCCTGCGCCCATAACAGAAATTTTTGCTACATCTTCGCTGACAAACAGATTTTTATACTGCAGATTCTGCTGTTCTGACAACAACAGCTTTTCCACCTTTTTTCTGTCTTCCCGTCTTATACAAAAGCTGATGTCCTGCTGGCCTCCGTTTGCCGCAGGCAGCATAATTGAATCGATAAATACATCTGCATCACTGAGGGTTCTGAAAATATTGTAGGTGGCACCTTTTTGGTCCGGAATTTCGGTAAGTGTTACAACCAGGATATCGGTATCCTTTGACATACTTTTGATAATGTTTTCGTCCATTGCGGTAACCTCCTTGACAGTTGTGCCCTCACTGTCAGCAAGGGACATAATTTCCATACGGACACTGTTGCGTTTTGCAAGGTTAAAGTCATAGTAGCTGATTTCGTTGTATCCGTTGACCGAAAGTTCCTGGGCTGATTCATAGTCAAGTTCTTTAAGTTTTACTGCCTCATCATAAATATTGGGGTCAACAGAATATATGGCACGTTTTACATAAAACTGACATTTTTCCGCATAAAGTTTTTTTGCGGACAAAATAGCCTGTTCCGTTGGGTTGTCGCAGAATACAAATGCAACATTTTCAATTTCAATGCCACAGGCATTGGCCGTATGGGAAAAAACCATAACCTTGTATCCCAATGCCAACTCTCTGTCGCAGGATTGTTTTACCAGTTCCCTGTCGGAAAAATCTTTGATGTATTTTACAATATAAGCCATATAAAAACCAGCTTTCTGTATTTATGACATCATTATACAATTATTGGCATAGGTTTTCAACTTATACCGCAATACATCACACAAACAAAAGGCAGACTGCACAGCAGTCCGCCTTTTTCAATATAATATTAACAATCAGTGCATTGTGCAGTAACCAGGCATATTATCTTCAGTGTAATAGCCCTGGAATCTTATCGGACATCCGTCCCCTGCAAGCATACCTGAATCTTCACAGTAGTCGTGTGTAACTACATTTTCAGCTACAGGGAAGCTCTTGATTGGAAGATTTTTCTGTGCAGCGTTCATAACGTTGCGCCATGAAGTTGTAGGCGGATGTGTGCGGTAGTTAACACTGAGTTCAATCTGGTCATCATAACCCCACCAGGTTGCTGTGCTGTAATAAGGTGTAAGACCGATAAACCAGTGGTCCTTGTTGTCGGAAGTTGTACCTGTTTTGCCCACAGAATCCATACGTTCAGTATAAAGGCCATAACCTGTGCCTGCTTCTTTTGTAATAGGGTTGAAATAACGCAGTGTACCGCGGAGCATACGGTTCATAATGTATGCTGTTTCTTCGCTGATTGCCTGAACAGTTGTAACTTCTGTTTCCAGCAGAATTTCTCCTGAAGCAGTTTCAACAGTTGTATAACAGTAAGGTGTTGTGTAAACGCCTTCGTTGCCGAATATTGCGTATGCAGCAGCCATTTCCAGCGGAGAAATACCATAAGTGAGAGAACCCAATGCCAGTGGACCAAGGTTTTCGTCATTATACTGTCTGTTGTCTTCTTTGGAAACAAGAGAAGAAATATGCAGTGTATCTTCAAGGAAGCTGAATGAACTTTCCACGCCAAGATAGCTGAGTGTTTTTACTGCAACCGTATTGAGAGATTTTGCCAAAGCTTTTGCTACAGGAATATTTGTTTCTGTATAAGTTCTGCTGTAGTTCTGCGGCCATGGTCTTGGTTCTTCATTAGGGTCATTTTCATCGTCTTTTCTCTCTTCAAGCCAGTTGTCTTCAATACCAAGAGAATAATGAATATATCCATAATCCAAAGCAAGAGCATATGCGCCGATAGGTTTCATTGTTGAACCTACAGGACGTACAGAGTCAACAGCACGGTTAAGTGAACGGTCAGCTGTTTTTTCGCCAAGGCCGCCAACAACACCCACAATTTTGCCGTTGTAGTCAACAGAAACCATAGCAGCCTGTGGTGTTATGATTTTTTCTTCGCCTGTCTGCTTGTCTTTCACTTTTGCTTCTTTTGCATATTTGCTGAATGTGCCGCTTTCATCGGAAAATTCTTTTTCCATTGCATTCTGCACATTAGGGTTAACTGTTGTGTAAATTCTTAAACCGCCGCTGTAAACCAGTTTTGTAGCATCGGATTTTGTCATACCGTTTTCGGTCTGCAGGTCTTCGATAACCCTGTCAAGCACCATATCGGTAAAATAGCTGTTTACAGTTTCGCTTGCAACAGTTTCTTCGCTTGTAGCGATAACCAGTTCGTCATCAATAGCATCATCAAACTCTTCCTGAGTGATTTTGCCCTGCTGAAGCATAAAATAAAGAATATCGTTACGTCTTTCGATATTGTTTTCAGGGTTGGCAATAGGGCTGTAATAAGTTGGTGCCTTTGTAACAGCAGCGATTGTTGCTGCTTCGGCAAGGGTAACTTCGCTTATATCCTTGTCAAAATAAGCATTTGCACCTGCCTGCACACCGCCAAGCTGACCCGAAAGACGCAGGGTGTTGAGATATGCTTCAAGAATAATATCCTTTGTATAGTTTTTTTCCAGCATAAACGCACGGAAAATTTCCCTTATCTTACGGAATGCACCGCCAAGACCGTCGGAATCCATATCGTCGGTAAGGTTTTTTACAAGCTGCTGTGTAATTGTGGAAGCACCCTGTTTTGAGCTGAACAGCTTGATTGGTGTATATTCGTTGATTGCAGCAGCAATTGTACGGGTGATGTTTACACCCTTGTGCTCGTAAAAATCCTTGTCCTCTACTGCAATAAATGCATCGATAACGTAAGGAGAAATATCCTCAAGGTCAACCCATACTCGGTTTTCTGTGTCGTTTCTCAGACGCTGATATTCCAGATATGTGCCCGGATTTTCAGGGTCTTCGTAGTAAAGGATTGTTGTGTATGCCAGCTTGATATCGTTGAGATTAAGCCACATATCATCGTTTTCAGTTACTTTTACAAGATATGATGCCAGCCATACTGCCGCAACAGAGAAAACCATTACACCTATACATACCAGAACACCGCACCAGTAAAGGATATTTTTGATAAGCTTGTTTTTATCTGTTTTCTTTTTTGAACCGGATGAGGTAGCTGTGCCGTCAGTCTTTTTTGTACGGACTGTCTTTTGGGCTGCAGCCGGTTTTTTTTCATACTTTTTGATAGCCATTACCTCCCATTTAATACATAAAAGCTATGTATGTGATATATTGTATCATTTTTGCAAAACCGTCAATAATAACATAAAGCGAGGTTATATTATGAAAAAACTGATTGTTGCACTTTCTACAATATTTTGTACCATTTTAATAATAGTAAGCATTTATAACCTTATTCCGTCAAAGGCAGATGATACTCCACAGCCGGCCTCTGAACCCCTTTATATTGTGGCAGATTACAAAGGCAAGGTTGCCGTGTTTGAAAGCATTGATGACAATCCTCTGATTGTGTATGACATATACACCCATCTTTTGCCGGAAAACGACATCGAACTGCTGCGCAAAGGTATAAAAATCAGCTCTGATGCTCAGCTTCAAAGCTGCCTTGAAGACCTTGGGCTGTAGTTTTTTGCTGTCATTATATTAACAAAACATTGTTACCAAGTTGTAAACACAGTATATCCAATTTTAAAATTATAAATGTTCCATACAATTATACTTTTTTTAATATAAAAATTCAACACTAAAAATATGACAATTTGGTGTCGTGAAACTATGACTATACAATGTGATACAATCTGACCTCATAACAGAGCACTGCGTTTTGCATGTTTTTGCAGTATACCTTTATGCTGTATATCACAGTACACAGGTTATTTTTTTAACAATTCAGTTGTCTTTCACCCTTTGTTTATTGATTATTTAATTATTGTATGATATACTTTAAAAGGTGTATTATGCACTTTTATACATTAATTGACAAGGAGTGTTGAAATTGTCACTTTTAGATTATCCTTTTGACAGTGATCTGATCCTTCAGAAAAAGAAAAAGCTTAAAAAAGAACTTTTGCTCAATGAAGGACTTATCGAAAAACGCATTGCTATCCTGAGTGGTTCCACAATTGGCGAAATCCAGAATATTCTGGAACTGTTTTTGCTCAATTACGGCATCAAGCCTGTTTTTTATCAGGGTCAGTATGCAAGATATTATGAAGATCTGATGTTTGATGACGGCAGCCTTAAAGAATTTAATCCTGACTTCATCTATATACATACAACCAGCAAAAACCTGGAAAATCTGCCTGTACCAACTGACAGCAGCGAAGATGTTGATGCAAAACTTGCAAAAGAATTTGCAAAATTCAAAGCCTGCTATCAGAAAGCGCTCAGCTTTGGCAGCATTGTTATCGTAAACAACTTTGAAAAACCTTTCTACCGCATGTACGGCAACAAGGATGCAGTTGTGCCACAGGGTGTTGTTAACTACACAACACGCCTTAACCTTATGATTGCTGATTTTGCTGCTGCAACAGAAAACTTTTATGTAAACGATATCGACTATCTTTCAACCCTTGCAGGTCTTGACAACTGGTTCAATCTTGAAAGCTGGTATCTTTACAAATATGCAGTTTCGGTTGACAGAATTCCTGAACTCACATTCAGCATTGCAAAAATCATCAAATCCGTACTCGGCAAAAACAAAAAGAGTGTTATATGCGACCTTGACAATACTTTGTGGGGCGGCGTTATCGGTGATGACGGTGTTGAAGGCATCACAATCGGTAACGAACAGCCTGCAGGCATGAGCTACACAGAATTTCAGGCTTATCTCAAAAAGCTGACATGTCTTGGCATTATGCTCAACGTTTGTTCCAAAAACGAAGAAGCAATTGCCAAAAAAGGCTTTACAGACCGCAAGGAAGCACCGCTCAATGTTGAAGATTTCATCTGCTTCAAGGCAAACTGGGAACCAAAACATCTCAATATTGCAAACATCGCAAAAGAAATCAACATCGGCGAAGACAGCTTTGTATTTATCGATGACAACCCTGTTGAACGCGATATCGTAAGAAATTCCCTTGCTGTTACAGTGCCGGAAGTTACCTGCCCAGAAGATTACATCAAATCAATTGACCGTGCAGGCTTCTTTGAAATCACAACCTTTACAAAAGACGACGCAAAACGCAACGAAATGTACAAGCAGAACGCTATGCGTGCACAGGCTGAAGCAAGCTTTGGTGACTACAAAGACTATCTGCTGAGCCTTGATATGACAAGTGAAATTGGCGCATTCTCCGCTGCCCACAGCGAACGAATCACACAGCTTATCAACAAAACAAACCAGTTCAACTTTACAACAAGAAGATACACACAGGGCGAAGTTGATGAAATCATTGCAAACACAACCGATTACATCTCCGCTTATGCAAAACTGGTTGACAAGTTTGGTGACAACGG
>JAGBFE010000004.1 GCA_018109965.1 Oscillospiraceae bacterium
CCAACTACCGTACAAAGAAAGAAATGAAGGACGAAATCGTTACACTCCTTGGCGGTCGCTGTGCAGAACAGCTTATACTGGAAGATATCTCAACAGGTGCTTCCAACGACCTTGAACGCACTACTGCAATTGCAAAAGCAATGGTTATGCGTTACGGCTTCTCTGACAAACTGGGCAATGTTGTTTACGGTCACGACCCACAACAGACATTCCTTGGCAGAGACTACGGTCAGGGACAGGGCTATTCCGATGCTGTTGCAAACGAAATCGACAGCGAAATCCGCAGCCTTGTTGACGAAGGCTACAACCGTTGTATGCAGATTCTCAAAGACAACATCGACAAACTCCATATTGTTGCAAAAATTCTTATGGAAAAAGAAAAAATCTCCGGTGATGAATTTGCAAAAATTATGGCTGATGACTATGTTGAAGAAGAAACACCTGCAGCTATTGAAACTGTGAAAGAACCAACAGCAGAAGAAATCGAAAATGCAGAAATTGTTGTGGAAATTATCGAAGCTGCAAACGAAGAAATCACAGAAACAACAGAAACAGTCATTGAACCTGTTGTAAGTGAAAACACAGCAGAAGCTGAAGAAAAAACAGAAGAATAAAACATTTTAAAGGCGGTTTTTTTAACCGCCTTTTGTTTGTTTATGGAGTCAAATTACAGATAATTTATATCATATGTAAAAAATGCAAAAGGATTTTGCATATTTTCCAAAGTAATTTGCTATACTTTTGCAGCAGTATTTAGTATAATCGGAACAGTTGAACAGAAAGGAAATGTGTGATATATGCTTGGAGAAAAGTTGATTACATTAAGGAAAAAATACGGTTACAGTCAGCAGGAACTTGCAGATAAACTTTCAGTAACAAGACAGACAATATCCAACTGGGAATTAAATCAGGGTGCGCCTTCTTTGGACAAAGCAGTAGAGCTTGCCGCTATATATGGTATAAGTCTTGATGATTTGGCAGAAAATTCTGTACAGGTTATCGCAAAAGAAAAAACTGAAAAAAACAATGTTCTGCTTAAACAGGCCGAAGGCCGGATGGCGCGCATCAGTATATTTGATATGGAACGGTGGGTTGAAATGGGGTTTGATTTCAACTATAGCGATAAAGTGAAAATTACAGAAGTTACCGACCGATGGATAAAGATAGAATACAGCCGTACAAAGGAAAATCATCTGCTGAAAAAGGAAACGGTTGTAAAACTTGTGGATATTGATGTTATAAATGGTATTGAAATTCTGGAGGAATAGATATGGACACATTGTTGGGATTTATAATAATACTTATGCTGCTGTACATTATAGATATATTGAAAAAGGGAAAAACAATAAAAGCAGAAGAATCAGACAGGAAAGATAAAAAGTTTTCATATACAGACGTATTGGCACAATATAAAGGCAAAAAGTGCGAAATAATTGTAAAAAGACCCATGCCGGGCATAGATGCCATGTTTAATATACAGGGAACAATTATTGACTGGGATGATAACTGGATTGTGATGCAGACGGAAACCAAAAAAACTGTAAGCAAAAAAATATTCCGTACAGATAATATATCCAGCGTAAAAGAGATAATAGAATAGAATGGGACGGTGTGCCGGTACACGGCATGCCGTTTTTTGTTTATCACAACATATTGTGTCACTTTTTGACTGTATAAATACGGATATTGTGGTCTTGCCTTGACAAAAATTTTCATAAAAGTTAAAATTATATAGTTAATGATTTAATGGAATAATATGCTCACATACAACTTGTCACTGCAGTGTGACAAAATATAAATTTACAGGAGAAAACAATGGCACGAAAGTCAGCAGTTTACGGCAACGAAAGTATCAGCAGCCTCAAAGGGGCTGACAGGGTCCGCAAACGCCCTGCGGTTATCTTTGGTTCTGATGGTATCGAAGGCTGCCAGCACTCGGTTTTTGAAATTCTGTCCAACAGTATTGACGAAGCACGTGAAGGTCACGGCAATAAAATCATAATGACAAAGTATTCTGACGGAGCAATCGAGGTGGAAGACTTTGCCCGCGGTATTCCGGTGGACTACAACAAAAACGAAGACCGCTACAACTGGGAACTCTTGTTCTGCGAAATGTACGCAGGCGGCAAATACAATAACAACTCGGGGGATAACTACGAATTTTCTCTGGGTCTTAATGGTCTGGGGCTTTGTGCAACACAGTATGCCAGTGAATATATGACTGTTGACATCAACCGTGACGGCTTTGCCTATCATCTTGATTTTGAAAAAGGCGAAAATGTTGGTGGTCTGCACAAAACCGAAACAGGCAAACGCACAACAGGCTCCAAAATCAAATGGAAGCCTGACAACACTGTTTTCAGCGATATCAACATTCCCGACATATATTTTGAAGAGGTTCTAAAACGTCAGGCAGTTGTTAACCCAAATGTACTGTTTATCTTTAAAAATCAAAAGGATAAAGGTTTTGAAACAAAGGAATATTTTTACGAAAAAGGCATTGTGGACTATGTTGAGGAAATCTGCGACGGTGAAAATCTGACAAAGATTATCGACAACAGTTACGAAACAAGCGGCAAAGACCGTGACGATATGCCTGAATACAAGGTGAAAATGAATGTTGCCTTTGCTTTTTCCAACAAGGTGCAGAAGATTGAGTATTACCACAACTCCAGTTTCCTTGAATATGGCGGCAGCCCTGAAAAAGCGGTTAAATCTGCCTTTGTAAGCCAGATTGATGCCTTCGCAAAACAGAAAAACCTTTACAAGAAAAATGAAAGCAAAATCACATTTCAGGACATCGAAGATTGCCTTGTGTTTGTTTCCAGCTGTTTCTCTACAATGACCAGCTACGAAAACCAGACCAAAAAGGCAATCACAAACAAGTTTATTGCCCAGGCAATGACCGAGTTTTTAAAACGTACACTGGAAGTTTACTTTATCGAAAATCCTGAGGAAGCACTCAAGGTTGTCCAGCAGGTTATTGTCAACAAACAGTCCCGCGAACAGGCCGAAAAAACCCGTATCAGCCTCAAAAAGACTATCAGCGAAAAAATCGACCTTGCAAACCGTGTGCAGAAATTTGTTGACTGCCGCAGCAAAGATGTTTCAAAGCGCGAAGTTTATATCGTGGAAGGCGACTCTGCTCTCGGTGCCTGCAAAACCAGCCGTGATGCTGAATTTCAGGCTCTTATGCCGGTACGAGGCAAAATTCTCAACTGTCTCAAATGCGACTATGACAGAATTTTCAAAAGCGATATAATCACAGACCTTATCAAAGTGCTTGGCTGTGGTGTGGAAAGTCCTGCAAAATATCAGAAAGCAGGCATCGCCACCTTCAATATTGACAATCTGCGCTGGAACAAGGTGGTTATCTGTACCGATGCTGACGTTGACGGCTTCCAGATAAGAACACTTATTCTTACAATGCTTTACCGTTTGTGTCCGCAGTTGATTGATGACGGATATGTATACATTGCAGAAAGCCCGCTGTACGAAATCAACACAAAGGACAAAACTTATTTCGCTTATACCGAAGAAGAAAAGAAAAATATTATCAGCCGTATTGAAAAACAGAAATTTACAATACAGCGCTCAAAAGGTCTTGGTGAAAACGAACCTGAAATGATGTGGATTACCACTATGAATCCGGAAACACGCCGTCTTATCAAGGTGTGCAAGGAAGATGTGGAGCGCACACAGGAAATGTTTGAGCTGCTGCTGGGCGATAACCTTGCAGGCCGCAAACAGTATATTCAGGATTTCGGTGCTGATTACCTTGACCAGCTGGATTTATCATAAGGAAAGGACAGTCTGAATAATGGCAAGAAAAAATAAAAAAGAACTCAGCGTTCCCAAAAGCCAGGGACTGCCTGACAATGTTGAAATACTCTCCGCAGGTGAGGTGCTGGAAAATCCTATTACCGACACCCTGCGCGAAAACTATATGCCTTACGCAATGAGCGTTATCGTTTCCCGTGCATTGCCGGAAATCGACGGTTTAAAGCCAAGCCATCGAAAACTGCTTTATACAATGTACGATATGGGTCTGCTCAAAGGAGCAAAGACAAAATCTGCCAATATCGTTGGTCAGACAATGCGCCTTAACCCACACGGTGACCAGGCGATTTACGAAACAATGGTGCGTCTTGCCCGTGGCAACGAAAGCCTGCTTGTGCCGTTTGTTGACAGCAAGGGTAACTTTGGCAAGGCATACTCCCGCGATATGGCATGTGCGGCTTCCCGTTATACCGAAGCAAAACTTGAAGCAATCTGTGAGGAAATGTTCCGCGACATCGACAGTGACACCGTGGATTTTGTGGACAACTACGACTCCACACGCAAGGAGCCTACACTGCTGCCTACAACATTTCCAAACATCCTTACCAACAACACACTTGGTATTGCTGTTGGTATGGCATCTTCCATCTGTTCATTTAACCTTGAAGAAGTTTGTCGCACCACAATTGCGCTTATCAAGGACAAAAACCACAACATAAAAGACACACTCCTTGCACCTGATTTTGCAGGCGGCGGCATTGTTCTGTATGACCAGAGTGATATCGACCAGGTGTACGAAACGGGTCGCGGCAGCATCCGTGTGCGCAGCAAGTGGCAGGCAGTTAAAGCAGACGGTGGAACTATCATTGAAGTGACCGAAATTCCGCCTACAACAACGGTTGAAGCCATCATCGACAAGATTGCTGACCTGTGGAAACAGGGTAAAATCAAGGAAATCAGCGGCATACGAGACGAAACTGACCTCAAAGGTCTCAAAATTGCTATTGATATCAAACGCGGTACCGACCCTGAAAAGCTTATGCAAAAGCTGTTTAAACTGACACCGCTGGAAGACAGCTTCAGTGCAAACTTCAACATCCTTATTGCAGGTGCGCCAAGGGTAATGGGTGTTGGTGAAATTATTGATGAATGGGTGGCGTTCCGTACAGACTGTGTAAAACGCCGCACATATCACAATCTCGGCATCAAAAAGGACCGTCTGCATCTTGTGCAGGGTCTTGAATATATTCTTCTTGATATCGACAGGGCAATCGAGATTGTCCGCAATACAGAGGACGAAAAAGAGGTTGTGCCAAACCTCATGATTGGCTTTGGCATCGATGAAATACAGGCAGAATACGTTGCCGAAATACGTCTGCGTCAGCTCAACCGCAACTATATCCTCAAACGCATTGAAGAAAAGGACAACCTTATCAAAGAAATTGCCGAGCTGGAAGATATCCTCAAAAATGATAAAAAGGTCAAAAAGATTATTATTTCCGAGCTGGAAAATGTAATCAAAAAATATGCAAAACCGCGCAGAACACAGATTGTGTATGAATCTGTGATGGAAACTGAAGAGGAAGAAGTGGAAGCAATTCCAAACTATCCTGTAAATATTTTTGTTACACAGCAGGGATATGTCAAAAAGATTACACCACAGTCTCTGCGCATGAGCGGCGAGCACAAGCTGAAAGCTGATGACTATATCATTCAGCATATCGAAACCACAAATGATATCGATTTGCTGTTCTTCACCAGCAAACAGCAGGTTTACAAATGCAAGGCTGCTGTGTTTGAAGATACAAAAACCAGCGTGATGGGCGAATATGTGCCTGCAAAACTTGGTATGGAAGACGGCGAAGAAGTGGTAAAAATGGTTTACACCAAAGACTACAAAGGTTTTGTGCTGTTCTGTTTTGAAAACGGCAAGGCGACAAAAGTTCCGCTTTCTGCATACGAAACAAAGCAAAACCGCAAAAAGCTTATCAATGCTTATTCCGACAAATCAAAACTGGTGGAAATCATCAGCAGCGAAGAAAACGTTGATGTTGCATTTATCACAACAGTCAACCGCGCCCTTGTGGTAAACACAAGTCAGATCAGCGAAAAAACAACCAAAAATTCAGCAGGTATACAGGTGCAGACACTCAAGAAAAATCAGTCAGTAAAAACTGTAAAACTTTCAAGTGAGGCACAGTTTGCAAATCCTGCCAAGTACAAAACCAAAAATATTCCTGCAGCGGGTAGTTTTCTCAAAGAAGAGGACATAGCCCAGCAGCTTACACTTTAACAACATATAAAACATCAAAAAACGGCTGTTTTACTGACAATTTAAAGATATTGCGCAAATTTGTTCTTGCATAATTCTGGTTAATATGTTATAGTAATATGGTCATATACACAAAGGACGGAGGTCGTGTTAAATGGGCATTTTGGAAATTATTGCCGGCGTATTGCTTATTCTTTGCTGCGTTGTTGTAGTTCTGCTTGTATTGTCTCAGAACTCAAAAACCAGCGGTATGTCTGCAATGACAGGCGGCAGCGATGTATACGGCGATATGCAGACAAGAACAGCTGACGCTAAACTGGCTAAATTGACAAAGTATGCTGGCGTAGCATTTTTCGTATTGATAATTGCTGTTAGCGCTATCGCACTTCTTGCAAAATAATTTAAGACATATAAAAACTCGCCAGGTTTTTCCGGCGAGTTTTTTGTTGTATTCAACTTATAATAATAACTGATATTTACTCAGACCGAAAGGATATTTATGCCGATAAAAGACAGAATTTTAAAGGAACTGGAAACAGGCCCCAAGAAATTTAAAACTTTAAAAACAAAATTCAAAGGCAGCAAAAAGTTTTATGCCGCAATGGAAGACTTGTACCAGAAAGGTATTATCGACGAAAAAAACGGCCTTGTTGTGCTTACAAAACAGGTGAACAAAAAAGCTGAAAAACCAAAGGATGTTTTTGAGGGCACAGTTGTAAAACTTACCGAAAACTATGGTTTTGTCCGTGTTGAAGAATGGGAAAAGGATGTTTTTGTTGCGGGCAAATTTATGATGGGCACCGTTGTGGGCGATGTGGTGGAAATCAAAAAAATTCCGTCAAAGCGCCATCAGTACGAGGGTGAAATCATAAATATTGTAAAGGAAAAAACAAACATTGTTGCAGTTGCCGAAAAAACACACGGCAGCATATATGCTGTTCTGCGTGACTGCCCTGTGCTTTGTCTGCCGATAGAAAACCGCCGCAGAGACCTGCAGCACGGTGATGTTATTGTGGTGGATGTGTTTGGCCGTGGCCGCAGCCACCGTGCACTTACAGCAAAAATCAGAGAAAATCTGGGCAGGGTTACGACCAGCCAGAAAGCTGTTGACCTGCTGCTTATGGAAAAACAGGTTGCTGCAGATTTTGAAGACAAGGTTATTGCCGAAGTAGATGAAGTTGTAAGCCGCATCAATATGGCAACTGAATACAAATACCGCGAAGATTTGACAGAAGAATGTATCTTCACAATCGACTCAGCATCCACAAAGGATATTGACGATGCAATTTCTGTTTCAAAAACCGAAGATGGCTACCGTCTTGGTGTTCACATAGCTGACGTAAGCCATTTTGTAAAACCAGCCAGCTTTGTAAATCAGGCGGCTTTCGCCCGCGGCACATCAATTTATTTTGGTGACAGCGTTATTCCAATGCTGCCAAAAGCACTTTCCAACGAGGCCTGCTCTCTTAATCCTAACGAAGAACGCCTTGCCTTTACCTGCGATATGCAGCTGGACGATAATGGCACTGTAAAAAGCTACCGTTTTTATAAATCTGTTATCTGTTCAAAAGTAAAAGGTGTCTACAGCGAAATCAATGATATCTACTTTGAAGACTGCGAAAAACCACGCATCAAAGAAAAATACAACCTCAGTGCACCGTTGAATGAAACTTCAAAAGTATCTGCTGAAATCAGGGGAAAATACAGCGAAGTTTACGACAGCCTTATGGTTGCAAGGGAACTGTACCAAAAACTCAACAAAAAACGTGTGCAGCGTGGTGCAATGGATATTGAAAGCGACGAAGCATATATCATCTTTGATGAAAGAAAACGTGCTGTGGATATCAAAAAACGGGAACGCGGCGAAAGCGAAAAGATGATTGAGGAGTTTATGCTCCTTGCAAACGGCTGTTCTGCAAACCTTGCAAAAAAGATGGACCTGCCATTTGTCTATCGTGTTCATCAGGCGCCTGATGCAGAAAAGCTGTTTACTTTTAAAGAAAATCTGCGCAAATTCGGCCTTAAACTTGAAATAAAGCAGGGCGAAACAATGCAGATGGGATTTTCACGCCTGCTGGATAAATCCCGCGGTACAAAGCTGCAGAAGTTTGTGCACGAGGGAGCACTCCGGGCACAGAGCAAGGCAAAATATTTTGAAGAACCGCAGGGTCATTTTGGCTTGTCTCTGGATGACTATGCGCATTTCACCAGTCCTATCCGCCGTTATCCTGACCTTGCAATCCATCGCATTCTTACCGATGTTGTCAATGGTGTACCAAAGGACAAAATCAAAAAGAAATACGAAAAATTTGCAAAAGCTGCAGCAAAACAGTCATCCGATACCGAGCTTTCCGCTATGCAGATTGAACGTGATGCAACAGATATATATGTTGCTGAATATATGTCTGCTCACATTGGTGAAGAATTTGAGGGCACTGTGTCCAGTGTAACAAGCTTTGGGGTTTATGTGGAGCTTGCCAATACAGCCGAAGGACTTGTGCATGTGTCACTTATCGATATGGTAAATCCTATCCTGCAGGAAGGTTTCTGCCTCTATTGTCCTGTAACAGGCAAAAAGTACACTATAGGTGATAATGTAAAGGTAAAAGTGATTGGTGTTGACATTATGAAAGGCAACATCGACTTTGAGTTTGTTGAATAATTATATACAGAGAGCTTTTAAAACGGCTCTCTGTTATTTTTTTCAAAAATTTGCATATAAATATAGAAATTGCCAACAATAACAACACAGATGAAAGGGTGATTGTTATGTTAAAAAAACTTTTTGAAAAAAGCACGGAACAGGATGCTGAAATTGTGGAACTTATAAAAGAAATACGCAACTGCGAATTTTTAATGGCGCGTAATGACACATTTTTCAATATGACAAGCGATGAAGACCTTATTGAGTCGCAGATATATGAGCGCGAAGCACTGCGATCACAGTACAACTATCTGATAAAACAGTTAAGGGATAAAGAACAGTGCTTGTCTGCAACGGCACATACAGTGAAAACGGGAGAATAGTATGCAAAACACGTTTATGGCAGCAGTTGTATCAGTGGCAGCTGCCGCGGTAATATATGCAATAGGCAAAACAAAACATCCGCTGCGTACCGCACTGAAAAGTGCAATGGGTGGCATTGCGGCACTGCTGCTTGTAAATCTGACAGCAAAGGCAACGGGATGTTACATAGCAATAAATTATCTGACAGTTGCAGCAGCCACTGTTCTTTCGCTGCCGGGAGTGATAGGTATGCTGCTTTTAAATATAATATTTGTATGATACAAAATAGAGCTTTTGATTTATAACGGCTTGTGCTTTTTGTCTTAATTTGATATGATAATTTTATCAATATATCAGCTAAAGGTGAAACTATGAAAAAAGTACATTGGCCGGGTGCAACACTTATGATGCCTGTACCGCCTGCACTTGTGTCCTGCGGTACTATGGAAAACCCAAACTGTCTCACAATTGCGTGGACGGGTATCATCAACAGTCAGCCCCCAAAAACATATATCAGCATCCGCCCCGAACGCCATTCCTATGAAATCATCAAACAGTCAAAGGAATTCATCATCAATATGCCTACAGCAAAAATGGTAAGGGAAATTGACTGGTGCGGTGTTAAAAGCGGTGCAAAGGAAGACAAATTCAAGGCAATGAATTTTACACCATATGAAGTGGAAGGTTTTGAATGTCCTGCAATCAGTGAACTGCCTATTGCACTTACCTGCAAGGTGTTTGACATTGTGCCGCTTGGCTGTCACGATATGTTTATGGCGGATATCACAGGAGTTATTGTAAATGAAGACTTGCTTGATGAAAACGGACGGCTGGAAATTGAAAAAGCAGGGCTTATGGCCTATGCTCACGGACAGTATTTTGAGCTTGGCAAAAAAATAGGCAGTTTTGGTTTCAGTGTTAAAAAGCCGGAAAAAAAACGGAAAAAAGCGCACAGGCAAAAAGCCACCTGTCAAGAAAAAAACAGATAAAAAATAAATTTTGTTAATAACGGACCACTCACGGTCCGTTATTTTGTTTAATGTGCCAAAAATCAAAATATATGCAATATTCGATTGAAAACCACAATATCTTGTGTTAGAATTTAAGAACAGTTTTCGATATATAGTAACTTTGATATATACAGAACACAGGAAGGAGCACAATATGTACGTAGTAATAAAACGTGACGGCAGACAGGTTCAGTTTGACGCATCAAAAATAGAAATAGCAATTCTCAAGGCAATGCGCTATGGCAGCGGCATTGTAAATGAGGAACTTGCAAAAAAAATAGCAGAAGATTTCCAGAGTGACAAAATGATTGTTACAATCAAGGAAATCGAGGACTATGTTTATGCCGCACTCATTGAAAGCGGAGATATGCTGACAGCAAAATGTTACGAAGCTTACCGCGCAGTACGCGAATATCAGCGTCAGCGCAACACAATCGACAACAAGGTTATCGGACTTATCAACGGCGAAAACAAGGAAAGCCTGATGGAAAACTCCAACAAGCAGGAGAACCTTATCTCCACACAGCGTGACCTTGTTGCGGAAGAAGTTTCAAAAGATATTGCAAAACGTATGATGCTGCCGCCGCACATTGCACAGGCACATGACAATGGACTTATCCATATTCACGACCTTGGGCATTATCTCAACCCGTCCTTCAACTGCTGCCTTATCAACCTTAAAGATATGCTGGAAAACGGCACAGTTATCAACGGCAAAATGATTGAAAAGCCAAAAACCTTCCGTACTGCCTGCACAATTGCAACACAGATTATTGCACAGGTTGCTTCCGGTCAGTTTGGCGGGCAGACAATGAGCCTGGCACATCTTTCTCCGTTTGTACGCATCTCTGAAGAAAAAATCCGCCGTGACCTTGTTATCGAGTGGAACGAAAACGGATTTATATACAATGAACAGCAGCTGGAAAAAATTGTTCAGCGTCGTCTTAAAGAGGAAGTTAAAGGCGGTATCCAGACTATTCAGTATCAGATCAACACCCTGCAGACCTCCAACGGCCAGAGCCCGTTCCTCAGTGTGTTTATGTACATCAGTGAATATCCTGAATACGAAAAAGAAACTGTTATGCTTATTGAGGAGGTTCTCCGTCAGCGTATTCAGGGTATCAAAAATGAAGTTGGTGCATGGATTACACCTGCATTCCCAAAACTTCTTTACGTAACAGATGAAAACAACATTCACGAAGACAGCAAATATTACAGCCTCACACAGCTTGCATCTGTTTGTGTTTCCAAACGAATGATGCCGGACTTTATCAGCGCAAAGCATATGCGCCAGAACTATGAAGGCAATGTTTTTGGCTGTATGGGCTGCCGCGCATGGCTTTCTCCATACAAAGGACCAATCAACAACACAGAGGGCACATACAAATGGTACGGCCGTTTCAATATGGGCCTTACATCCCTCAACCTTGCTGACGTTGGTCTTTCTGCACAGGGTGATCTCGACAAATTCTGGAAAATCCTTGAAGATCGTCTGGAACTGTGCCGCGAAAGCCTTATGCTCCGATATGAAAAACTCAAAAACGTTACAAGTGATGTTTCACCAATTCACTGGCAGCATGGTGCAATTGCACGCCTTAAACCGCATGAACCAATCTATCCGCTGCTTCAGAACGGCTATGCAACGATAACACTTGGTTATATTGGCCTGTACGAATGTGTAATGGCCCTTATCGGCAAAAGCCACACAACACCTGAAGGTGAAAAACTGGGCGTTGAAATCATGAAAAATCTCAAAGCTCATATTGTAAAATGGAAGGAAGAAACAGGCCTTGGATTTGCGCTTTACGGCACACCAAGTGAATCGCTGACCGAACGTTTTGCAAAATGCCTCCAGCGCCGTTTTGGTGTTATCAAAGGCATCACCGACCGCAACTATCTCACAAACAGCTACCACGTGTTTGTAGGTGAAGAAATTGACGCATTTGAAAAGCTTAAATTTGAAAGTCAGTTCCACCCGATTTCTTCAGGCGGTGCAATCAGCTATGTTGAACTGCCAAACCTTGCACAGAACCCCGAGGTTATCCTCACTCTCATCAAATATATGTACGAAAATGTTCAGTATGCCGAAATGAACACCAAACTTGACTTTTGTATGGAATGTGGCTATGAGGGCGAAATACTGTGTGACGACAATCTTGAATGGTACTGCCCAAACTGCGGCAACCGCGACAAAGCACGTATGAATGTTGTGCGCCGCACCTGCGGTTATCTTGGCGAAAACTACTGGAACGAAGGCAGAACACAGGAAATCAAAGAAAGAGTAATGCATCTGTAATATGAACTACGCACAGATAAGAAAATATGATGTGGCAAATGGAGAGGGCATCCGCACCACACTGTTTGTGTCGGGCTGTCATTTCAACTGCCCCGGATGTTTCAACAAGGAATATCAGGACTTTTCATTTGGCAGAGAGTTTACCGATGATGAAATGCAAAAGTTTATCGATCTTGGCAAAAATTCAAGCATAAGCGGCTTTTCATTCCTTGGCGGCGAACCTTTGGACCAGCTTAACGATGATACTTTGCTGCGAACAGTAAAAGCAATCAAAACACAGACTGACAAAACAATATGGCTTTGGACAGGATATGTTTTTGAAAACCTCAGTGAAAAACAAATGGAAATAGTAAAACACATTGATGTCCTTGTGGACGGACCTTTTATCGAAGCACAAAAGGATATGCGTCTTTTGTTCCGCGGCAGCGCAAACCAGCGTATAATTGATGTACAGAAATCTTTGAAAGAAAATAAAACAGTATTATGGGAGAAACAGTAATGGCAAGAGGATTTGAAGTTGTAACTGATGAAAAACGCAAAAACCCTGGTGCAGAAATCAAACTGCCAACCCGCGGCAGCAGATATGCAGTAGCCTACGATATCTATTCACCGATTGATATAGTTATAAAACCAATGGAAAGAGGTTTTATCTGGACCGATGTAAAAGCTTATTTCGGTCAGGATGAAGCGCTGCTTATCAATGTGCGCTCATCAATGGGCAAACAGCCTGTGATTATCGCAAACAGTCAGGGATGGGTGGAATGTGACTATTACGGCAACCCTGACAACGACGGCAACCTTGGTGTAAATCTGTTCAACCTTGGCACAACCGATTATGTCATAAAAGCAGGGGACCGCATTGCACAGTGTATGTTTGTCAATTATCTTGTGGCAGACAGCGGCAACACCGATGCACAGCGTATGGGCGGTTTTGGCTCCACCAATAAATAATCATATAATCAAAATTGCAGGGGAGGACATTTGTGTCCTCCCCTTGTTTTAAAATAAACAGCATTATGTCGGGCGGATATGTGTATCAGCCCCACTTTATTTAAGATATATTTTATGTTATTATAATAAAAAATATTATTTCACAGGCGGAAAAAATGAAAATAGTTCTGGCAAGTATAAATTCAAAATATATACATTCATCACTCGGTGTGTGGTATCTCCATTCTGCAGCAAAAACAGCAGGCACAGACCACACTGTTCAGGTGTACGAAAGCACTATCAACAGTCATATCGAAGATATCGTTGCTGATATATACGGTTTAAATCCCGATGTGGTAGGTTTTTCCTGCTATATATGGAACATTGAATATGTCAAAAAAATCACCGAAAACTTAAAAAAGATAAATTCACAGCTTAAAATATTTTTTGGCGGTCCCGAAGCCGGCTTTGATGCACAAAATCTGCTTGATACAACCGCTGTTGACCTTATCATAAAAGGCGAAGGGGAACAGGCATTCATCAATCTGCTGCAAAATGATTTTACAGCAAAGGAAAAGGTGCTTGTTGCTCCAGTTACAGAATATTTCAATCCTTATTCAGAAGAATATTTCTCTGCATTGAAAGGCAGAATTGTCTATCTGGAAACCAGCCGCGGATGTCCGTTCCACTGTGCGTTCTGTCTGTCCGGCAGGGACGAAAACGTGCGTTTTTTTGATATGGATACTTCAAAGCAGAATATCATTAAGCTTGCAAACTGCGGCACGCAGACGGTAAAATTTGTGGATCGTACTTTCAACTGCAACGACAAACGTGCAAGAGATATTTTTGAGTTTATTTTTGAACAGCGTCAGTTGGGCAATATTCCTGAAGATGTGGTTTTCCACTGCGAGGTGGAAGCAGACCTGTTTACACAGGCAACATTGGATTATCTCAAAACAATGCCAAAAGGGCTGTTCCAGTTTGAGGCGGGGCTGCAGTCCTTTAATCCTGAAACATTAAAAGGTGTTGACCGCCGTCACAATGTTGAACGTCTTGTGCACAACCTCAAGGAGATTGCACAGATGAAAAACATCCATCTGCATATTGACCTTATTGCAGGC
>JAGBFE010000069.1 GCA_018109965.1 Oscillospiraceae bacterium
CCCTTATCATCGGCAGCCTGCTTGCACCTGATATGGGCGCAATGGGTATTGCAACCAACATTGCCGCAACACCGCAGCTTGCGGTTTTCAGCGGAGCGCTGGGGGCAGGCGGTCTTGGTGCAACAATAGGCTATCAGCTGCCAGTATTTCTTGCAGCGGTCCGGAAGGACGAAATACCTGACCTTATGCAGGGATTTATCTGCGGCATAATTCCGTTGCCTGTTGGTCTGTTCATAGGCGGTATGATGCTTGGAGTGCCTATGAATGCACTGATTGTCAATATGATACCCGTAACAATTCTCTGTGTTGTGCTCGTCCTTGCAGTTGCTTTTGCACCAAATGCCACAACAAAGGTGCTTACCCTTTTTGGCAACTTTATCCGTGTTATAAGCTACATCTTTTTTGCCGTTACTGTATTCGGTGTGTTTATGCCGCAGTACAGTCCTGTAAATCTTGACCTTGTGCCGGAAATACTGTATATGATTTTCCGCATGGTTATCGTTGCCTGCGGCGGCCTGGTGCTGTCAAAAATTATCCTTACAAAGTTTCCGCAGCAGATAGCCAAGGTTGGCGAAAAAATGCACATCAACAACCACTCGGTTGTGGGGGTTATTCTCAGTTTTGTACAAAGTCTGGCAATGCTGCCCATCTTTTCGCAGATGGACAGCCGCGGCAAAGTGGTCAATGCAGCGTTTTCAGTCTGCGGTGCCTATGTCATCGGCGGTCAGCTTGCCTTTGTGGCGTCCATCTGTACACCGTATCAGACAGCGGCATATATGACCAACAAGCTTGTATCGGGCTTTTTGGGCATAGCAATCGCGCTGTTTGTCTGCCGAAAAAAAGACAGACAGGTGTAATAAAAACTGACAGATATCATTCTGCAGCAATGAAATGACAAAACAATCTCACGGCGCGCAGGTCAGCGGTTGCAGCTGATGTAAAAAAGACAAAGATTTTTCGCAATGCTCAGAATGTATACAAAACAAAAATGCAGAGTGCTTTAACACTCTGCATTTGTTTTTTTGATTCACAATTATCTGTTGCTTGTTTTGCAGCAAAGCAGCCAGTAGTTGTTGTTATTGTATGTAAAGCTGCTTACTTCGTCCAGTTTTGCTTTTCTTGTATGTGCCGCAAAGCTGCGTGGATTAACCTTGTTTACAAAGGTTGCCATATAAGGAAAACGTTTTTCCATATTTGCCAAAGAAGCAAAGAAAACCTTTTCAAACACGCCGCTGCCGCGGTAGTCCTTGTCAACACACACAGGACCGTACTGATAGCTGTTTTCAACTGTCAGCGGCTGGCCGTCATAGCTGTTTTGGGGGAGAATTTCGATCATATACTGAAAGAAAGGCCATTCTTTCCAGTAGTCCCAGCTTGCTGCAAGGGCAAAAGCCACAACCCTGTCGCCGTCCTTTGCAACGGTCACACCGTCTTCGTCACTGATAAGGCGTGTCATCTGTTCCACAGTCATATTTGTGGTCACAAAGCCGTTTTTCTTTTCTTCTTCGGTCATGCTGCTCACATGGTTTGCTTTAAGCAAAGCCAGCACGCCGTCCATATCGTTGAGAGTTGCCTGACAAACTGTAATCATTTTTGGGTCTCCTTTGTATATAATATTTTTATTTATTTTTCGCCACAATGCTCTTTGCAATTTTGTACACATCGCCGCAGCCCATTGTTATCACAAGGTCGCCGCTTTCGGCGTGGCTCATAACATAGTTTTCCACTTCGCTGAAGGTGTCAAACCACACACTGCCCGGGATTTTTTCGGCAAGGTCCTTTGTGTAAATGCCGATTGTGTTCACCTCACGGCTGCCCATAATTTCGGTCATAACCACGCGGTCGGCAATCTGCAGGCTGGTTGCAAAGTCATCAAGCAGCATTTTTGTTCTGCTGTAGGTAAATGGCTGGAACACCGCCCATACCTTGTTAAAGCCCATATCCTGTGCCGCGTTCAGTGTTGCGGTGATTTCTTCCGGGTGGTGTGCATAGTCATCGGCAATTGTTACGCCGTTCACAGTGCCGTGGATTTCAAAACGTCTGCCTGCACCGCCAAATTTGCCTATTGCTTCGGCAATTTTTGCAGGGTCAACACCTGCCTGGTGGCAGGCAGCAAAGGCAGCCAGCGCGTTGTAAACATTGTGTCTGCCCGGAATGGAAAGATGCACAGTTGCAATTATTTCGCCCTTGTGTTTTACATCGAAGCTGTAAAAACTTTTGTGTTCCTTGCGGATGTTCACACCAACGTAGTCACATTCATTTTCGATACCAAAGGTGATAATCGGAACGGATAAACCCTTGATTGTATCTGTTGTGTTTTCATCATCCCCGTTGATGATAACCCTGTCAGTTGCCAGCTGTGTAAAACGGTAAAAACTGTTTTTCAGATTTTCAAAGGTCTTGAAAAACTCAAGGTGGTCGTGGTCAATGTTGAGCACCACAGCCATATACGGCAAAAGCTCAAGGAATGTGTAGCTGTATTCACAGGCCTCGATAACCACATTTTCGCCGCTTCCGTCCTTGCCGTAGCCGTTTATCAGCGGCAGCTTGCCACCGATAACACAGGCAGGGTCTTTGTCTGCCATAATAAGCACCTGACTTATCAGACTGGTTGTGGTGGTTTTACCGTGTGTGCCGCTTACACAGATGCTTTTTGGGAACAGACGGCATACTTCGCCAAGCATAATGCTGCGCTCAACACAGGGGATGCCAAGTTCTTTTGCCTTTGCAAGCTCGCAGTTGTCTTTGAAAATTGCAGCGGAGTAAACCACAAGGTCGGCTCCAACCACAGCCTCTGCTGCGTGTGGCAGTGTCACCTTTATGCCCATATTGCGTTCATAGCTGATTATGTCACCCTCATTTACGTCACTGCCTGTTATGGTATAACCTTTGCCATGCAGTATCTGAATAATAGGGAACATACCGCTGCCGCCGCAGCCGATAAAATGTATAACTTTTTTGCCGTCTAATATACTCATATCAAAAACCTCTCGGAGTGTTTTTTGCAATTGTTTTTCTAACATTATATTATACTGCATTTTGCACAATAAATAAACCTGTTTTTTAAAA
>JAGBFE010000070.1 GCA_018109965.1 Oscillospiraceae bacterium
CCGAAAGGACAGATGGAAGGGGAAATTTTTGCAGTTGGTGATATTGTATTTATGGATGATGATGGGGTAATAGAACAGGCATACGATAAAGAAGACATATAAGTGGCAGTTTATATGTTATTAAATTACAAAGCCGTGAGGGATTTCTCACGGCTTTTCCGATATATGCATTATATACAAAATTTATTTTTGGCGATATGGTTATTTCTACTTGAAAAAGCTGAGCAAACAGTTCTTGTTTATCTCAGAATATACACCGCTGTAAGTATGCACACAAGCCCCATAACAACTGCCATTGTCATCGGTTCGCCAAAAGCAATAACACCCACAAGGGCGGCGGCAACAGGTTCAACGCTTGCAAGTATTGCTGCTTTGCCGCTTTCAATTTCGGCAAGGCCTTTGGTGTACATCACAAAGGGCAGCACTGTGCCGATAACCACAAGGCCAAGGGCAAACAGCGGCACCATTGCATTGCTGCCAAGGTAAGTAACAACCTGTGCAGGACTTCCCACAAAAAGGGATGCAATGCCTGCACATACAAAGGTGTAATATGTAACGGTCAGCGGCTTGTAATGCTGCAAAGCAAAACGGCCGAAAATGGAGTACAGTGCATAGAAAAATCCGCTGCCGATACCAGTGAGAAAGCCTGCAGCTGTCATACTGATGTCGCCGCTCAGAATGCCGCTTACAAACACACAGCCTGCAAAGGTCACAATCAGAGCAACAAGTTTTTCCCTGGTTATTTTATCCTTGAAAATCAAAGCGCTCATAATCATAA
The DNA here is from genome assembly GCA_018109965.1 of Oscillospiraceae bacterium. The sequence continues at coordinate 779 of JAGBFE010000070.1, forward strand.
CAAAAACAGGGCTTGTGTACAGCAGAATTGCAGATACCGCAAGGGAACACTGCTGCTGGCAGGAAAAATACAAAAGGGTGAACAGCACAACACTCACAAATCCTGTGCCCAAAAAGTATGGAAAATGTTTAAGCTTTATGCGGAAAATGTTTTTGTCCATAATGAAAAACAGTATGGTCATAACAACAAGACCGCCAAAGTTACGCACCATAATCAGGTCGCGGGGGGTGAACCCTACAGCAGAAAGATTGCGGGTGAAAAGCCCAAGCATACCCCAGGATATGCCTGCGATAAGTATAAATATATGTGGAAGATATTTTTTCATAGTAAACTCCGTTATCAGATATTGCTGAATTTAAGCTGTCATACAGCACTTGCAGACACTTTTCCAATTATATTATAACGTGGCAAAGGCTGTCAAACAAAAGGGAGAATTTTATAGTCTGACTTCCACAAATTTATCTGCTACAATGCTGTTTTCGTTTACCTTGCAGTCAAGGGCATACACGCCCACCCCTTTTTCTGCTGCAGCTTTCAGCGCCTCGGCAAACTGCGGGTGGGTTTTGCGGTTTGGTGTAAAATATTTTATATTGTCCATCTGTATTATAAAAAAGATGTATGCTTTGTATCCGTTGTCAATACAGCGGCACAGCTCGTTTATATGCTTTACGCCGCGTTCTGTAGGTGCATCGGGAAACATCACAACCCCGTCCTGTTCAAGGGTAACGCCCTTTACTTCAACAAAAATTTTGTCATTATCTGTTTCAATATAAAAATCAAAACGGCTGTTTTCAAAAGTTTTTTCGGCTTTCAAAAGCTTTATATCTCCAAAAAATCCGCTGGTTTGTGCCCACTCACCAAAAACCTTGTTGGGTATCTGACTGTCCATATTTATCAGTTTTTCACCCTTTAAAACTGATATAAGGTCATATTTTGTTTTGCGGTTTGGATTGTCGCTTTCCTGCACAAAAACTGTGGCGTTTTCTGTCAGCAGTTCTTTGCAGCGGCCGGTGTTTTTAACGTGGCACACTTCCGTTTTGCCGTCAATGTCAATATGAGCGATAAACCGGTTGGGACGGCTTAAAAAACGTGCCTTTTGTATGTTTTTATAAATCATTTTGAGATTTCCTGAGTTTTTTTGAGTAGTATATGTTAAAATATATTCTAAAGAATAATATTTTTCAAGGAGTTTTTTTATGGAACAGGTTTACTTTACCAAAAAAGACTGCTGCGGATGCACAGCCTGCCAGAGCAACTGCCCACAAAACGCTATCACAATGGAAGCCGACAGAGAAGGCTTTCTTTACCCTGTGATTGACACCGAACTTTGTGTCGACTGCAATCTCTGCCGTGTGGTGTGTCCGTTCATCAATTCAGAAAGTCAGAAAAACACTCTTGAACAAACGGTTTACAGCTGTGTACATAAAGACGAAGATGCCCTCCGTCACTCCACATCGGGCGGTGCTTTCACTGCAATCAGCGATGTGATACTCGGTATGGGCGGTGTGGTTTACGGCGCAGATTTTGATGCTGACTACAACATCTACCACTCCCGTGCAATCAATACAAGACAGCGCGACAGACAGCGTGTTTCCAAATATGCACAGAGCGACCTTGAAGGCTGTTTTGAACAGGTAAAACACGATTTGCAGAACGGCAAAACTGTGCTTTTTACAGGCACACCGTGTCAGATTGCAGGGCTCAAAAGCTTTATTCCTGACAATCTGGAGGAAAATCTTTATCTCTGCGAC
>JAGBFE010000005.1 GCA_018109965.1 Oscillospiraceae bacterium
GGTATGACAATCGGTGCATTGGTAATTGTTATCCTTGCAGGCTGGGTTCTCAAGCCAAAAGCTGTTTATGACGAAATCGAACAGGGTGACAAATTCACTGTAAAAGCAAAAGGATTTTTCACCTTTACAATCAAGTATATCGCACCAATCCTTATTCTTATCGTTATGATTACAAATGTAATCAGCATGTTCTGATAACTGCAGGATTATATTAAATTAGTATAATAAAAGGTTTCTGTACAGTATTTTGAATAATACTTTGTGCAGAAACCTTTATCCTTTGTTATCTAAAGAATTATTCTATGGTTTTCACAAGTTATACACAATTTAGGAATATCGTTGATTGTGGAAAAGTATATTTTATTAAATCGAGGCGAAATAAATAATGACAGAAAAACTGTGGACAAAAAACTTTACCATTATCACATTGGGGTCTGTTGTTTCAATGCTTGGGCATATGATATCAAACTTTGCTATCGGCCTGCTTGTGCTGGAACAAACCGACTCTACTTTTATGTATTCATTTTTTATGATAATGCATAATCTGCCAAAGATTGTTACCCCTGTGCTGGCAGGACCTATTGTTGACCGCATTGAGCGCAAAAAAATTGTTTACGGTCTGGATTTCTGTTCAGCAGCTATTTATATATTCCTTTTCGCGGTACTTGCATTGGATAAATTCAACTTTGGTATACTGATTGTCGTATCCCTCATCATCGGCAGTATTGACGGTATCTATGTTGTTGCATATGAAAGCCTGTATCCTAACCTTATTACAAAAGGCAATTTCCGCAAAGCATATTCCATATCAAGTATGTTATCCCCTATTGCTTCCTTTATGCAGCCTGTGGCTTCTGCAGTTTACAATCTGATTGGCACAGTTGCACCGCTGTTTGCGTTCAATGGCATCGCATTTTTCATTGCAGCCTGTTTTGAAACACAGATTAATCATAGGGAAGAACACAGCGAAATCAAACACGAAAAAAGATATTTCAGTGACTTTGCTGAAGGTATAAAATATATCAGAGGTGAAAAAGGCCTTTGGACAATCACAAAGTATTTCTTTATTTCGGGCGTGTCAATGGGCACAATGATGACACTTATGCTGCCATATTTTAAACATCACCCACACCTTTACACAAACGTGCCGGTTGATGTTATTACCCTTTACACCATAACAACAACGATAGGTCTGTTCGGACGTTTTGCAGGCGGATTTGTACAGTACAGATACAAAATTCCGTCCGAGAAAAAATTTGCAATCGCAATTATAGTTTATTCCAGTTTAAGCCTGATGCATTCGGTAAAACTGTTCCTGCCGGTACCACTTATGCTCACAGTGTTCTTTGTTGCAGGTATGTTCAGTGTAACAAGCTACAATATCCGTGTTTCAGCAACTCAAAGCTATGTGCCTGACACATTACGCGGACGTTTCAACGGTGTATTCAATATGCTTTCAACAGTTGGCAGCATTGTAGGTCAGTTTGTCGCAGGTGTGTGCGGCGAGTTTGCACCTGAACGAGCAATTATTATCGGCGCAATGATAATTGACTTTACCTGTGTAATGCTTATTATGTACCGTGGCCGCAACCATGTGAAACCAATTTATAACAGGGAAGTCTGATAACAGCTGACAAGTGAACTCCCAACAGTAAATTATAAATATCCCACCTGTATTTTTTGCAGTACGGTGGGATATTTTTTTGACAACTAAAGTATAATATAAATGACGGTTCATATATTGAACATTTGCTTTTTTAAATTGAAAATTTTTATAAAAATTGTGTAAAAATATTAAAAATAATTCTTGACAATACCCATATGTTGTTATATAATAATTTAGCAACTTGTAAAGGGGTATAGTTCAATTGGTAGAGCAACGGTCTCCAAAACCGTAAGTTGTGGGTTCAAGTCCTACTGCCCCTGCCACTTTTTTACAGTTGCCATATGGCCCGGTAGTTCAGTTGGTTAGAACGCTAGCCTGTCACGCTAGAGGTCGTGGGTTCGAGCCCCATTCGGGTCGCCATAAGGAGAAAGCAACTATCCGAAAGGACAGTTGCTTTTTCTGTAAAAAGCTGAAACAATCAATCTGGCGCATCTCATATCTGCTGTCAGAACGTTGAAACGCTGTTATAAAAACCTGTCGGATTGCTTCGCAATTAAAAGCTGATGCTTTTTCGGAACTTGCGTTCCGCCGCCAGAACGTTGAAACAGCAAAATTGTTTCACAACTTTGCTGTTATAGCTCAGTAGGCAGAGCACTTCCTTGGTAAGGAAGAGGTCGGCAGTTCGAATCTGCTTAACAGCTCCA
>JAGBFE010000071.1 GCA_018109965.1 Oscillospiraceae bacterium
CAGGGATGTTTTTGTCTGCAAAAGGAATAGAGTCACTGGAGTGAACATCGTGGATAACGTCAGCCACCATGCCGTATTCACGGCAGAAAGCTTCCGCAAAGTTTTTAAGGTCATCATTGCCTGTGGCAAAAATCATATTGTTGCCAAGGATTGTGCCGCACATATCAAAGTTGAAGCAGAATTTGATGTTCTTTTCCACAAGGTCAGGGTGCTGTGCAACAAATGCCTTACTGCCATAAAGTCCCTGTTCTTCACTGCCGCACCATACAAAGTACAGTGTGCGTTTTGGTGGATTTTTGAGGAAGTGGCGGTATATGTACATTATGTTTGCGCTACCTGTTGCATTGTCCCAGCAGCCTGTGCCAAACTGAATGCTGTCATAGTGTGCTGTGATAACAATTGCTTCATCAGTTTTTTCGGTGCCTTCGATAACTGCAACAACGTCGCGGCTGTCAGCTTCGTATTCTTCCTGAATCATTTCAGCGTGGATAACTTCTGCGTGGTCAAGCACAAGTTTTGTTGCGTCTTTAGCCCAGATAAAGAAGCCTGGCACTTTGCCGTTTTCCAGCATTTTTTCGCCGATATTGCGCTGGAAAAAGTCGCTGTTTTCACTGTTGTGGAACCATTTGCCGTCAATCACCATAAATGCAGCAGCCTTCTTTTCGCACATCAGCTTGTATGCGCCAAAGCTGAGTTCATTGAGCATAACAATGCTGTCGGACAAGTCGTCAATGCCGTAAAAATTGTCTGCTGTGCCTTTTTCAAGGTAACGGAGTTTAAGGTCAACGCCTCCTTCCGGCAGACTTCCGGAAAGACCGTATTCGATTGTTTCAATTTCCATTTCAAACGGAGCAACAACTTTAAGGCTGCATTTTTTTGCTGTATATGCAGGGATTTTAAAGTTCATAATTTCAGCCTTGCCGCCAAAGCTTTCGATATCTTCCTTGATGATGTTTGCTGCACGCAGTTCTTCTGCTGTGCCGCCGTAACGGATAAAGTTGAGTTTGCTCACAAGGTCGTACTGATAAGTGTCTTTCATTTTTCTACCTCCAAGGCATTTATTATATTCTATGATTGCATAATAGCACATTTGTTTGGTTGATTACAATAGATATTTATTTCAACAGAAAGATATCATTGTTTTATGTTGATATGGCGTTGTTTAAAAGGTATAATTGTTTTAACAACAAAAGGGAGAACAGCTATGGGTATTGTGACGATACAGGGTGATAAATTTTTGATGGACGGCAAACCTTACCGCATTATTTCGGGGGCAATGCATTATTTTCGTATTGTGCCCGAATACTGGGAAGACCGCCTTAAAAAGCTTAAGGCCTGCGGCTTCAACACAGTGGAAACCTACACCTGCTGGAATCTGCACGAACGCAAAGAAGGTGTTTTTGATTTCAGCGGTATACTTGATATTGAAAAATACATCGAGACCGCAGCAAAACTTGGGTTGAATGTAATTATACGCCCGGGCCCATACATCTGTGCCGAGTGGGAACTTGGAGGCTTGCCAAGCTGGCTGTTGTCCTATCCCGATATGTCACTGCGCTGCAATGACCCGCTGTATCTGGAAAAGGTAAAACCCTATTACAAACAGCTTTTGTCCCGCATAAAACCGCATCTTTCCACCAACGGCGGCAATGTAATAATGATGCAGGTGGAAAACGAATATGGCAGTTACGGCAATGACAAAGAGTATTTAAAACAGGTGGAAAACATCTACCGCGAAAACGGTATCGACTGTCTGTTGTTCACATCTGACGGTCCGACCGAATGGATGCTGGCAGGCGGCACACTGCCACACCTGCTTGCTGTTGCAAACTTTGGCAGCCATCCAAAGGAGAATTTTGCACAGCTGCGCAGATTCCGTCAGGGTGAACCTCTTATGTGCGGCGAGTTCTGGAGCGGCTGGTTTGACCATTGGTATGACAGTCACAACACCCGTACTACCGAAGATATTGCAAAGGACACACAGGAGCTTATCGACAGCGGTGCATCCTTTAACTTTTATATGTTCCATGGCGGCACAAACTTTGGTTTTATGAACGGCGCAAATTATATAAAAGGTGATTATCAGCCAACCATAACAAGCTATGACTACTGTGCACCGCTCAGTGAAAACGGGGATATGACACCTACCTATTACAAACTGCAGCAGATGTTCCGTGACTGCACAGGCGTTGACACATCGGATATCAAAGTGCAAAATCAGCCGACAGAAGCCTATGGCAAACTTCAGTTTACACATTGTGCACAGCTTTTGGAACAAAAAGAAAACCTTTCGCAGCCAATACCATCGCCACAGCCAAAAACAATGGAACAGCTTGGTCAGGATTTTGGATATATTCTTTACAACACCGTTTTAAAAGGTCCATTTACCGATTTGAAACTCAATATGGGCAAGGTTCACGACAGGGCACAGGTGTTTGTAAACGGCAGATTTATGGGTTATGAGGAACGCAC
>JAGBFE010000072.1 GCA_018109965.1 Oscillospiraceae bacterium
GGCGGTGGTACAGCTATGGTTGGAGACCCATCCGGCAGAACAGATATGCGTTCTATGATGACAAAAGAAACAATTCAGCACAACTGTGACTGTTTCAAAAAACAGATGGAACGCTTTATCGAATTTGGTGAAGACAAAGCTATTATGGTTAACAATGCAGACTGGCTTATGGACCTTAACTACATTGAAGTGCTCCGTGAAGTTGGTGCATGCTTCTCTGTAAACAATATGCTGCGTGCAGAATGTTATAAACAGAGAATGGAAAAAGGTTTGTCATTTCTGGAATTCAACTATATGATTATGCAGTCTTATGACTTCTATCATCTTTTCCAGAAATACGGCTGCAATATGCAGTTTGGCGGCAACGACCAGTGGTCCAATATGCTTGGCGGTACAGAACTTATCCGCAAAAAGCTTGGTAAAGATGCTCACGCAATGACAATCACATTGCTGCTTAACAGTGAAGGCAAAAAAATGGGCAAAACTGCAAGTGGTGCTGTATGGCTTGACCCAAACAAAACAAAACCTTACGATTTCTATCAGTATTGGAGAAACGTTGCTGATGCTGACGTTCTCAAATGTATCAGAATGCTCACATTCCTTCCACTGGAGGAAATTGACAAAATGGATGGTTGGGAAGGCAGCCAGCTGAACACAGCAAAAGAAATTCTTGCTTACGAACTTACAAAACTTGTTCATGGTGAAGAAGAAGCTGAAAAGGCAAAAATGGCAGCAAAAGCCTTATTTGCAGGCGGCAGTGATGACTCCACAATGCCAACATTTACAGTTCTTGATGAACATTTTACAGATGGCAAAATTGCAATTCTTGACTTGCTTACAGTTTCAAAACTTACTCCAAGCAAATCAGAAGCAAGACGTCTTGTTATGCAGGGCGGTGTGCTTGTAAACGATGAAAGGGTAACAAGCATTGATACAGCATTTATAGCTGAAGATTTTAACGAAAAATTTATCATTAAAAAAGGTAAAAAGACATTCCTTAAAATCGTAAAATAAATTTACAGACAAAAATAAAAGGGTACAAAACTGTACCCTTTTAACTGCTGTGATTATTTCTTTTCGTATGTGCCACAGCATGTTTTTGGACCGTTTACAGTGTCCTTGTTTTCTACGCTGATACAGCCGGCTGTACAGCTTCTTACACCATCGTGGTATTTACATTCGGAAACATCACAGTTTACACCTTTAATAGCTTTGTCAAACATAATTACTTAACCTCCTTTTTGGTTGTGATATTATTATGAACGGCACAAAAGGATTTATACAAGGAGTATCATTTTGTCAATTTTTGCAATTGGAGATTTGCATCTTTCTCTCGGTGTGTCCAAGCCTATGGACATATTTGAAGGATGGCAGGATTATCATATCAGACTTAAAAACAACTGGCAGAAGGTTGTAAAACCTGAAGATACAGTTGTTGTTTGCGGTGATATTTCCTGGGCAATGGACATTAAAGATGCTGTGGAAGATTTTAAGTTTATAGAAGAACTGAACGGCACTAAAATAATTATGAAAGGCAATCATGATTATTGGTGGCAGACAGCAAAAAAACTTAACAGTTTTCTGGAAGAAAATAATTTTAAAACAATAAAATTCCTTTTCAACAACAGCTATGAAGTTGAAAATATAGTTGTGTGTGGCACACGCGGCTGGATTTTCGAAAATGGTGAGCCTGCTGATGAAAAGGTGATATTGAGAGAAGCGGGGAGACTGAAAGCTTCGCTGGATTATCTTGATTCAAACAAAGAAAAGGTTGTGTTTCTGCACTATCCTGCAATTTACCAGAATTTGCAGAATACCCATATTTTAAACACATTGGAAGAGTATAATGTCAAACGATGTTATTATGGGCATTTACATGGGAAAAGTATAAAATATGCTTTTCAGGGCGAGTTCAACGGTGTAAAACACAAGCTTGTTTCTGCTGACGCATTGGAATTTTGTCCTTTTGTTATTAATTAATATAATAAATATATATGGACTTTTTATGCGCCGAGTGATATAATTTATTAGTAATGGCCAAATTGTGCCAATTTAAATTTGTATTTATATTTTTTAAGGAGTTTTAATAAAATGGAATTGATCAGAAATGAAAAAGTTGCTGATAACACAGTTGAACTTGAATTCAAAGTAAGTGCTGAAGTTTTTGCTGATGCAGTTACAAAAGCTTTTAAAAAAGCTAACAAAGATATTACTGTACCAGGTTTCAGAAAAGGTAAAGCACCAAGAAATGTTGTAGAAAAAATGTACGGTGCTGAAGTATTCTTCAATGATGCTATCGATGCAATTCTTCCGGATGCTTATGCAGATGCAGTTGAAGCAGCAGGTATCGAACCAGTTGCACGTCCAGAAGTTGACATCAAAGTTTGCTCCAAAGAAGAAGGTTTTGTTGCAGTAGCAAAAGTTGTTGTAAAACCAGAAGTTAAAGTTAACGAATACAAAGGCCTTAAAGCTACAAGAAAATCTGCAGTTGTTGAAGATGCAGCAGTTGAAGCAGAACTCAACACACTCAGAGAAAGAAACGGCAGACTTGTTGAAGTTGAAGGCAGAAAAGCAGAACTTAACGACACAGCTAACATCGACTTTGAAGGTTTTGTTGATGAAGTTGCTTTTGAAGGCGGCAAAGGCGAAGGCTTTGATCTTCTCCTTGGTTCAGGTCAGTTTATCCCAGGTTTTGAAGAACAGATTGTTGGCCACGAAATCGGCGAAGAATTTGATGTTAACGTAACATTCCCAGAAGAATACCACGCAACAGAACTCGCAGGCAAAGCTGCAGTATTCAAAACAAAACTCAACAGCCTTAAAGTTAAAGAACTTCCAGAACTCGACGATGAATTTGCAAAAGATGTAAGCGAATTTGATACACTTGATGAACTCAAAGCTGATATCAGAAAAGCAAAAGAAGAAAGAGCTGCACAGGAAGCTGAACTTGAAGTTGAAAACAGCCTTGTTGACGCTGTAGTTGCTTCTATGGAAGCTATCATTCCAGAAGAAATGACAGAAAACAGAATCGACGAACTCGTAAGAGACTTTGAAGGCAGAATGGCACAGCAGGGTCTCCAGCTTGCAACATACCTCCAGTACACAGGTATGGAAATGGAATCCTTCAGAAAAACATTCAGAGAACAGGCTGAACAGCAGGTAAAAATCCGTCTTGCTCTTGAAAAAGTAGCAGAAATGGAAAACCTCACAGCTTCTGATGAAGAAGTTGAAGCTGAACTTGCAAAAATTGCTGAAGCTTACAAAATGAAACTTGAACAGGTTAAAGCATTTATTCCAGCTGTTGAAATCAGAAAAGACCTTGTTATCAACAAAGCTATTGATTTCATCAAAGAAAACGCAGAAATCACAGCTGAATAATAAACCTGTATCAGCCTAAACTACCTATTGATTATAATTTGGAGGTTTAATTATGGCTTATGTACCAATGGTTGTAGAACAGACAGGCAGGGGCGAACGCTCCTATGATATTTATTCAAGATTGCTTAACGACAGAATTGTTATGCTTTGTGACGAAGTAAACGACACAACAGCAAGTCTGGTTGTTGCACAGCTTTTATATCTTGAAGGTCAGGATCCTGACAAGGATATCAGCCTGTACATCAACAGTCCGGGTGGCTCCATCACAGCAGGTATGGCTATCTACGACACAATGAACTATATCAAATGCGACGTGTCTACAATTTGCATAGGTATGGCAGCTTCAATGGGCGCTTTCCTCCTTTCAGCAGGTGCTAAAGGTAAAAGATACGCTCTGCCAAACAGCGAAGTTATGATTCATCAGCCACTCGGCGGTATGCAGGGTCAGGCTTCTGACATCAAAATTCACGCTGACAGAATTGTTAAGATGAAAGACAAACTCAACAATATTCTGGCAGAAGCAACAGGTCAGCCTTTGGAAGTTATTGAAAAAGATACAGACAGAGATAACTTTATGAGTGCAGAACAGGCTAAAGAATACGGCTTGGTTGACGAAGTTATCTATCGCAGATAATCGGAGATATAATGGCTACAAAAGACAAAAATGTAATTTGCAGCTTTTGCGGCAAAACAAGTCAGGAAGCTGAAAGAATTGTTATTGGTCCTGGTGTTAACATCTGTAACGAATGCATTATGCTCTGTGCTGATTTGCTTGAAGAAGACGGCATAATTCAGACCAAAAGCAATACACCTAAAAACAGAAAATCTGCTAAAGACAGTTTGAATGTTAACATTCTTACTCCTGCTGAAATCAAAGAAGGTCTTGATAAATACGTTATCGGTCAGGATGAAGCAAAAAAAGTTCTCAGTGTTGCGGTTTATAACCACTACAAAAGAATTTTGAGCAATGATTCCCTTGATGATGTGGAAATTCAGAAAAGCAACATTCTGCTTTTAGGTCCTTCCGGTACAGGTAAAACACTTATGGCACAGACTCTTGCAAAAATGCTTGGTGTACCATTTGCAATTACCGATGCTACAACCCTTACTGAAGCAGGTTATGTAGGTGAAGACGTTGAAAATATTCTTCTCCGACTTGTGCAGGCTGCAGATTATGATATCAAAAAAGCAGAAATCGGTATTATCTATGTTGATGAAATAGATAAAATCACCCGTAAAAGCGAAAATCCTTCCACTACACGTGATGTAGGCGGTGAAGGTGTTCAGCAGGCATTGCTTAAAATTCTTGAAGGCACTGTTGCAAACGTTCCCCCACAGGGCGGACGCAAACATCCTCATCAGGAATTTTTACAGATTAACACAAAAAATATTCTGTTTATCTGTGGTGGTGCATTTGACGGTATTGAAAAGAACATCAAAAAACGTACAGATAAGTCTGCGTTGGGCTTTAACAGCACAATTACAGACAAATCAAAAGAAGATATAACCAATCTTCTCAAACAGGTGGAACCTGAGGATTTGGTCAAGTTTGGTCTTATTCCTGAGCTTATCGGTCGTCTGCCTGTTGTATCTGTGCTTTCCGCTTTGGACAAAGAAGCTCTCATCAAAGTTCTCAAAGAGCCAAAAAACTCTTTGATCAAACAGTATCAGGCTTTGTTTGGTCTTGATAATGTTGAACTTGATATAACAGATGACGCTATGGAAAAAATTGCTGAAAAAGCAATTGAAAGAAAAAGCGGTGCAAGAGCATTACGTTCTATATTTGAAGAATGCCTTATGGATGCAATGTACACTGTTCCAAGCGATAACACAATAACAAAGGTTATCATCAATGGTGATACAGTAGCTACAGGCAAGACAGA
>JAGBFE010000073.1 GCA_018109965.1 Oscillospiraceae bacterium
AACTGAAAAACGACGGTCTGCTGGATGGTTCCGAGTATGAAAACATCGACTGGGAAAGCACCCCTGACCGTGTAAACTACGGCGCTTTGTATCAGAAGCGCTACCCTGTTCTGAGAACAGCGGTTAAAAACTTTTTGCAGAAGCCTGATACAGAATACAGTGTGTTCTGCGACGAAAACGCATTCTGGCTGGATGACTATGCACTGTTTATGGCACTTAAAAATGCTTTTGGCGGGGCAGCATGGTACACCTGGCCTGATAAGTATAAAAATCGTGATGAAGAAACCCTGCTGAAAGCAGCACAGGAGCACGCTGATGAAGTAAACTTCTGGAAAGCTGTTCAGTACCTGTTTTTCAAGCAGTGGAAACAGCTGCTTTGCTACATCAACAGCAAGGGAATTAAAGTTATAGGCGACCTGCCTATTTACGTTTCCCTTGACGGTGTTGACGTATGGAGCCACCCTGAACTGTTCCAGCTGGACGAAAACAAACAGCCAAAAGAGGTTGCAGGCTGCCCGCCTGACGGTTTCAGCGCCGACGGTCAGCTGTGGGGCAACCCGCTGTATGACTGGGATTATCACGAAAAAACCAACTTTACATGGTGGACCAACCGCATTGAATATCTGTGCAAGGTATATGATGTGCTGAGAATTGACCATTTCCGCGGTTTTGACACATATTTTGCAATCCCGTTTGGCGACACAACTGCACGCAACGGCGTGTGGAAGCAGGGCCCTGGTATGAAGCTTTTCAACGCAGTTGAAAAATTCATCGGCAAACAGCCAATTATTGCAGAAGACCTTGGCTATCTGACCGACACCGTAAAACAGCTGCTGGCAGACAGCACATTCCCTGGAATGAAAGTTCTTGAGTTTGCATTTGACAAACGCGATGCAAACAGTGTGGAATACCTGCCTTGGAAAATCCCTGCAAACAGCATTGGATACATCGGCACACACGACAACGACACAGCCTGCGGCTGGATGAACACCGCAAACCCTGATGACGTTGCTTTTGCAACTGAATTTATGAACCTCAACGCAGAGGAAGGCTACAACTGGGGTATGATGCGCACACTGTGGGCATCCAACAGTGACACCACTATTGTTCAGTTCCAGGATTTACTGGGACTTGGCAGTGAAGCCAGAATGAACACACCATCTTCCGTTGGTGCAAACTGGCAGTGGCGTGCATTGCCGGGCAGCTTTAACAGTGAGCTGGCACAGCTTTTGCGACACAAGATGGAAATTTTTGACCGTCTTGGCGAATAAAACAAATTTAAAAGGAGCGGATATCCGCTCCTTTTATTTGTTCTCTAACGTTTTAATAGTATCATTTTGATTTTCATACTCCAATATGTATTGTTTCAAAATAAAAACTATTTGTTTATTTATTGACCTGTTTTCATAGTTTGATAATATACGTATTTTTTTCATCAACGTTTCTTCAATTCTTACAGTAACATTTTTAATCGACATTTCATCACCCAACTTTTTTAATCATATCAATTATATCATAACACACAATACTAAATATCCCGTTTTGGTATATACAATCAATATTAA
>JAGBFE010000074.1 GCA_018109965.1 Oscillospiraceae bacterium
GCCTGTTGCTGCATAGCACAGTGCAAGGCCTGACAGATAGTGGCCTGTTGTGTGACCGCGGAGGTTGCCTTCCGGCAGATCCCAGCCTGTCATTGGTTTTGCACCCTTTGTGCTGAGACCTGCAGCTGCTCTGAAGTTGTAAAGCATGCTGTCATCATCTGTATTGAGGAGGTTTTCAAGCACTCTGTTCTGCTGGTCAAAAAAGCCGCTGCCTGCTGTAAGGTTAACGTCCTTGATTGCAAAGAGTTCAGCTTTCTTTTCCATAGCGAGTTTTGGGCAAAGTTTTTCTTCGTCGTTTGTAACAACAATTGTTGCAACAACTTCAACATTGTCCTTTACCATACCCTTGAGTGTAACTTCGCCTTCGTTTGCTACACATTTTTCGCAGATGGAATCCCATTCCACAGGGATAACTGCATCTTCACCAAGGTTGTTGCGGATAACTGCAATACCCGGAAGATGAGGAACCACGCCCGGTTTTGTGTAGATTGTGATTGGATAAGCGCTGATAACTGTTGTAGGATATTCTTTTTCAAGCACGTTTGCAACATAAACCTTTGTCACTGTCACATCACCCAGTGTTGCTGTAAGTGTGAGTTTAACCTCTCTGTTGCCTGCGCCGAAATGAGGGCGGTTCACCTTGCCTTCAGGTGAAAAGAGATATGGTTTTTCTGATTCCCAGCTGAAAACAGAGCCGTTTTCGCCTTTTAAAGGCATTTCAACGTCTGCTTCAACGGTTTTGAGGTTACCGAGATATATTTTGTCAATATCTTCGTTCAAAAGTTTTTCAAAATTGAGTATGTCTGCCACTTGATGCACCTCCGAAATTTATTACGATTTTCAGTATGTAAAAGGCGTACAACTGCCCGATAGTCGCAGTTTTTCAGCCTGAAAATGAACATACTTTCTTATTTTGAATTATATTATAGCCATTTTTAGTTGTCAATACAAAACGTCTCCTGTTAGGGCAGGTTTAAATACAATTTGTACAATTTGTACTAAAAAAGCACCTGTTAATTATAACAAGTGCTTCTTTCTTAAATATGTTGTTTTAAACCCTTTTTACTGAATCCCTCAGCACTATTTCAGGGGTAAATTTATATGTTGCCTCGTAGTTTTCGCCTTCGATAACCCTGAACAGCGATTGTGCAATAACATTGCCCATAAGCTTTTTGGGATGTGCCACCGTTGTAAGTTTTGGATTACAGGTTGTTGCCTGGCTTGCATCATCGATACTGATGACCGAAATATCCTCAGGCACTCTTCTGTTGTTCTTTTCAAGCACCTTGAGCAGTGTTGCAGCAGTCTGGTCGTTATAACACAAAACTGCTGTGCTGTCCCCGATATAACGCATTATTCTGCCCGAGTCTTCTTCAAGGTATTTTATATCTTCTGTTGTAAACCACAGTGTGTTTTCTTTTGAAATCTGTATTCCCTGATTATACGCAGCTTCCATTGCGCCCTGATATCTCAGATGTCCCTGCATATCATCAGATTTAAGCATAAGGGCAATTTTGCTGTGGCCGTGTTCCATAAGACATGCAGCGGCAAGGTATCCCGCTTTGACATCATCAAGGGAAACATAAGGGAATTTGATGTCAGGATAAAACGAGTTTGCAAAAATAAGCGGTATTTCTTTTTCAGCAATTTCGCGGTAAATGTCAATATTGCCGTTTGGCAGCGCACTTTTGGTCGGTTCAACAATAAGTCCGTCAACATTGCTGTCAATCATATTGCGCAGTGCTGCAGCTTCTTTTTCGTTGTCATTGCGGGTGCAGGCCACCAGCATTGTGTAGCCTTTTTCGCTGATTACCGACTCTATGCCGTTTATAATACTCGGGAAAATATATTCGTCAAAATAAGTTACAATAACCCCTATGGTTTTGCTGGCGTTGCGGTGGGAGCGCATTGGGGACGCAATGTATGTGCCGCTGCCCTGACGGCTTTCAAGAACGCCTTCATTGATAAGAACATTGATTGCCTGGCGCACCGTCTGTCTGCTGACAGAAAAACGTTCCGCCAAAGCGTGTTCGGTATAAAATTTATCCCCTTTTTCCAGCCCGTCCTGGCGGATTTTGAGCTTTATCCACTCGGCAAGCTGAACATATTTTGGAGTGCCGTTTTTCATATTTTTACCCCACTTGAAAATCAGTTGTATGTTTGAAAACAATTGTTAAAGTATCTGTGAATTCAAATTGAATATTTGGCTTGATGTTCAATATCAGATCAGTGTTTCGCTGTCGATAAGTTCTTCCTGTTCTTCGGCATCTTTTACAGTTTCCTGTTCAGATTTTTCATCCGCTTCTGATTCTGTTGTCTCTGTCTGTTCTTCGTTTGACTTTTCAACCTGTTTGAGCACAACAGGCCAGGTCCAGAAACAGTTTGTGAAAAACAGCAGATAAAAACCGCCCACAAACAGTGCCATGCCCGACAGCGGAAAATATGTAAAGCATACCGCAAAAACCACAATGTCAAAAATTGCCATCACAAGTGTTCTGATACCGCCCGAAATCATAAGCAGCACAGCATTCTGAAGCTGCTGAACAAAGGGCTGTGGTTCAAAGTTTGCAATAACCATTATGAGATACTGCAGAATTGAAAAAAGCAGAATGGCGGTAATGCTGCAGAATGCCCACACAATAACAGCCTGACGTCCTCTTTCGTCCCCTTCCATATAACCGAGAGCGTTGGAATAAAGGATAATAAGGTCAACTATCACAAACACAATGATAAAACTGAGCAGAATACCTTTTTTGAAGTTTTCCTTGAACGATTCCTTAAAATCATCCAGTACAAAAACGTGTTTGCGGCTGATACGCTTGCAGCAAAGGCGGTTAAACGCCAGGGTTGCACCGCCGATTGTAACAATTGGCAGACAACTTAAAAGATAAAGCATGCTTATTCCGATAAAGCTCCAGAAATCATTGAAAAGCAGTTCAAAATATTTTGCCATACCTGTTTTTTCGGCTTCATTGGGGCTTACACCCGGACCTTCGTTGTAATAGCTATTAAAAAACATATTGGTACACCTCTATATAAATGTAATATATTAAATACAACCTTACAATATTTACTTTAATATTAAAATACATATTTGTCAAATATGTGTTTACAAATTTAGCATTTTACATACAATTTTCCTGCCAAATTTGTAACACTTGTTGAATAATCAGGCATATTGTTTCATTCAGTGCCAATCAGAGTTATCTGATATTCTTTAAATTCGATTGCATTCAACGCAACAATAATCCCTAAAAGTGGATGTATAATCCAAAAAGTTACAAAAGTTGTTACTTTTTGCACATAAAAATTGCAAGTTGTATGGAAAAAACTTATAAACAACATACAACTTTTACAACAGTTTTCACAAACTGAACAAAACTTTTTTGGTTTTCGTTGACAATATAAGTATTTTTTTATATTATTATATTAACAGTTTGGCGTTCTGCGCCAGACACGTTCAAATCTTTAAAACAGGCACCGAAAATAATTTGTCTGTTTTATAACACAGGAGGAAAACTATGAAAAAATTACTTAGCTTGGTTCTTGCTCTTGCTATGATGCTCTCTTTGGTAGCATGTTCTTCAGCACCAGCAAGCTCCGAAACAACAGAAGGCGGCAACGAAGTTGACCCAGCAACAATCGCTTGGGATGGCTACGAACAGTCCAAAGGCCTCGAAGGCACAATCTCCATGATGCACTGGGGCGACGACTACGAACGTCAGATGTATGAAAACGTTATCAACCGTTACATGGAACTCGTTCCAGGTGTTACAGTTGAACAGCTCTACGTACCAGGCGACTACTACACAAAACTTCAGACACTTGCTGCATCCAACCAGATGCCAGACCTTTACTGGGTAGCTGAAGGCCGTACAGCAGAATATGCTTCTACAGGCTACATGATGGACCTTGCTCCAGTTCTTGAACAGTATCCAGCAATCCTTGAAGGCTACGCAGAAGGCGCTCTCGTTTACGGTCAGTATGACGGCGTTCAGTACGCACTTCCAAAAGACTTTACAGGTTACTGCATGTTTATCAACGAAGACATGTTTGCAGAAGCAGGCCTTGAAGTTCCATCCAGCGACTGGACAATGGACGAATACCTTGAACTTGCTGAAAAACTCACAATCAAAGAAGGCGACAGAACAGTTCAGTACGGTACAGCAGTTTCCAACTACAGAGCTGACTGGATCAACTTTATGGGTAACTTTGACGCAGCATGGTTCAAAGATGGCAAATCCAACATCTCCGATCCAAACGCAATCAAAGGTTTGAGCTACCAGGTAGCACTCGTTGAAAATGGCTGGGCACCAACACCAGGTGTTACAGAAGAAGGCGAAGACAGACTCTTTATCACAGGCCAGCTTGCTATGTACGCTTCAGGCCGTTGGGTAATGCCTTCCTTCATGGAAGAAATCGACTTTAACTGGACAGCTGTTGAAATGCCAACAGGTACAACTAAAGTTTCTCCATTTATCACATCCAACGTTGCTATCGCTCCATCTTGCGAAAACGTTGATGTAGCAGCAAACTTCTACTCCTTCTTCTTCTCCGAAGAAGCTCTCAAACTTACACTTGCTCAGAACCTCTCTCTCCCACTCTATGACTCCTTGCTCACAGACGACTTCCTTGCAGAACCAAACGACGCATTTATCGCATGTGCTGACTATCTTGGTGACGCAGAACAGGTTGAAGCTCTTATGACAGGTAAATGGAGCGAATACAACTCCATCTTCTACGCAGAACTCCAGCTCGTATTCGACGGTCAGAAAACTCTTGAACAGGCAGCTGCAGATATCGACAAGCAGGCTAACGAAACAGTTTTTAAATAAGAAACTAATTTAACTCATCTCACCTTGGCCTCTTGACCAAGGTGAGATATCTTTTTATCAGGAGGTTTTAAATGGCAAGTATTACTGCTAACAACAAACCCCAGACAGAAACAAAGAAAAAAGGCTTGACAATGAAGCAAAAAGACGCTATTGCAGGTTTGCTTTTTATTCTTCCTGCTTTTATCAGTCTTTGTGTATTTGTTCTCTATCCTCTTATTGACTCTGTACGCATCAGTACATATGAATGGGGTATTCTCGGTCAGAAAATTTTTATTGGTCTTGACAACTACAAGCGTCTTTTCTCTGACCACATCTTTACACAGTCCTTGTGGAACACCTTCAGATGGGTTATCATCTATGTGCCTGCATCAATCCTTGTTTCATTGATTCTTGCTTTGGCAATGGATATGCCTGTTAAAGGTATCGGTTTCTTCCGTACAATGTTCTATCTCCCTGTTATCACACCTACAGTTGTTTGTTCATTGCTGTTCGTTTGGCTGTACAACACTGACTTTGGTGTAATCAACTACCTATTGGGGCTCGTTGGTGTTGCTCCTATTGAATGGCTCACCGACGGTAAAATTTCACTTATCTCCATCGCAATTATGTCCATCTGGAAAAACGCAGGCTACAATATGCTGATTCTGCTTTCTGCTTTGCAGGGTATTCCTGACAGCTTGTATGAAGCATCTGCGCTTGACGGCATCACACCTTGGAGAAAACTCATCAACATCAAACTTCCTCTTATCATGCCTTCAATGTACTTCGTTGTTCTGACAAGTGTTATCGACGCTTTCCAGATCTTTACCGAAGTTCACCTCATGACAGGCGGCGGTCCTGGTTACTCAACATACACAGTATCCTTCTACCTGTTCGCAAACGCATTTGAATACGGTAAAATGGGTTATGCTTGTGCTATGGCTGTTGTTATGTTTGTTATCATTATGACAGTAACAATGATTCAGGACAAGGTAATGAACAAGAGCGTAGCATACGATACTTAAGAAAGGAGAACGAAAAGCAAATGAAAAAATCTAAAAAGTCAATTGCATTGTCTTATATAATTCTTATCGTTGCAGCAGTAGTAGTTCTCGCACCTTTCTTCTGGATGCTCGTTTCATCCTTTAAAAGCCAGAGAGACTTGTTTGCATATCCACCTAAGTTTTTCCCAACAGTTTGGAAATTTGAGAACTATCTGAAAGTTCTTGAATCCGGCAGCATCACATTTTTTGAAATGTTCTTCAACTCCATGAAAATCACAATTCCTGTGCTGGTTGGTAACATTATCTTCTCATCCCTTGCTGCTTACGCATTTTCAAGAATCAAATTCCCATTCAAGAATTTTATCTTTATGCTGTTCATGTCATCATTGATGATTCCAAGTGCAGTTACAATGATTCCTAAATTCCTGATGTTCTCCAAACTCAATCTCGTTGACACCTATTGGCCACTTATCCTGCCATCAGTATTCGGTACAACATTCTCCATCTTCCTGCTGAAACAGTTCTTTGTAACTATTCCGGTAGAACTTGAAGAAGCTGCTGTTGTTGACGGCTGTGGCAAGTTCAGAATCTGGAGCACAATTATGCTTCCACTTTCCAAACCAATTATTGCAACACTTGCAGTATTCCAGTTCCAGTGGTCCTACAACGACTTTATGGGTCCGCTCATCTACCTCAACAGTGCTAAGAAATTTACTGTACAGCTTGGTCTTGCAGCTTTCAGAAGCTCCTTTACAACAAGATACGACCTTATCATGGCAGGTTCCATGATGGCTCTTATCCCTGTTCTTATCATCTATGCATTCGGACAGAAATATATTGTTAAAGGTATTGCATTGTCTGGTATCAAAGGCTAAAAAATTTTTCTAAATGACTTAGGAGGTTTCAAATGGCAAAAGTTTCTTTAAGAAATATTGTTAAAGAATATCCAGGTAATGACAACGTTCAGGCTGTTAAAAACTTTAACCTGGAAATTGAAGATAAAGAATTTATTATCCTTGTTGGTCCTTCCGGTTGTGGTAAATCCACAACACTCCGTATGATTGCAGGTCTCGAAGAAATCACAAGCGGTGAACTTATCATCGATGACAAACTCTGCAACGAAGTTGAACCAAAAGACAGAGACATCGCAATGGTTTTCCAGAACTATGCTCTCTATCCACATATGACAGTTTACAAAAACATCGCTTTCGGCTTGCAGCTGCGCAAAATGCCAAAAGACGAAATCGACAAACGCGTGCACGAAGCAGCAAAAATCCTTGAAATTGAACACCTTTTGGAAAGAAAACCAAAAGCTCTTTCCGGTGGTCAGAGACAGCGTGTTGCTCTTGGCCGTGCTATGGTTAGAAACCCTAAGGTTTTCCTTTTGGACGAACCTCTTTCCAACCTTGACGCTAAACTGCGTAACTCCATGAGAACAGAAATTACAAAGCTTCACAAAAAACTGGGCACAACATTTATCTATGTTACACATGACCAGACAGAAGCTATGACAATGGGTGACAGAATCGTTGTTATGAAAGACGGCGTTATCCAGCAGACAGATACACCACAGAACCTTTACAACTATCCAACAAACCTGTTTGTTGCAGGCTTTATCGGTGCGCCACAGATGAACTTTACTGACGGTACACTGGTAGAAAAAGACGGCAAACTTGTTATCGATGTTGAAGGCAACTACACAGTTGAAGTTCCTGCAGAAAAAGCAGAAAACTCCAATCTGAGAGACTACATCGGCAAAACAGTTGTATTTGGTGTTCGTCCTGAAGATATCAAAATTTCTGAACTCGAAAACTATGCAGGTGCAACAACAAAAGCTAACGTTGACCTGACAGAACTTATGGGCAGCGAAACTTATGTTTATCTTGACTGCTTCGGCAAAAAACTTATCTGCCGTGCAGCACCTGACCTCTATATCAAAGAAGATACAGAAATCGAAATCGGTTTCAACACAAAGAAACTGCATATCTTTGATAAAGAAACAAAATCTGCTATCTGCCACTAATATATGGTATACAGCAAAAGGCTTGGGCAATGCCCAAGCCTTTTTTGTTTGTACCGCTATTATATATCCGCTTATCTGTAAAAAGTGATAAACCACAAGCTTATACAATGGTTTTGGATATATTAAAAATCAATGTTGTTATATTTGCAGTCAGTCACCAAACATACCGCCGTTATACTTTTTCTGCACTTTATAAATGCATACAAAACCTGCAATTATTGCTGCAAACAAAACTACAGTTGCAGTCAAAGCAATTGCATCAGATTCGCCCAAAAGTGCTGTAATACCGCTTAAAAATATACCTGCAGCCATAACTGCAAGGGCTTTGCCCATTGCTTTTCCGTAACCTTTTTTATCGGTTACCTTTGTCTGATGATAATCATGGATAAGTTCTGTTTTACCTTTGTATATCAGAACAGCCAAAACAAGCATAATAAATGCAACAGGAATAGTTATAACAGAAAACAGCAGCATTGTATCACCTCTTAAAATAATTGATTTTATTATTAAATAATATATGTTTTTATTTATTATATCACAACAGTTGTGTAAAATCAAATATCACAGCATATCAGCAACATCCCAATAAAAAATATAAGTAACCCGCCAAAATTAGCAACACCCCAATAAAAAATATAAATACCCGACAACACACTTTGCGGTGTGTTGTCGGGTACATTTTTGCCTGTCAGTATCACAGCAGATTGCTGTGGCGTTCTGTTTTTCATTATTTAAATATTAACATCTGATATTTAAAACAGCCTATTCAAGTCCGTTTTCCTTTGCAGCATTAAGAATAACACTGCTGTCAAAGCCGTCCTTGCAGAAAAGCGGAATCTGACTGAGCGGTGCTGACACTGTCACCCACTGGCCACCGTCATATTTCTGCTGTGTCCACACATCTGTCCACACATCGCCTTTTGGCAGATAAACTTTTCTTTCACGCTGTTTGTAGTCGGTAACAGGACACACAAGAATTTTATCGCCAAACAGATAGCTGTCCTCCACATTCCAGCAGTTTTCATCCTGCGGATATTCATAGAACAGCGGACGCATTACAGGGTCGCCATTTTCGTGTGCCTGTGTCATAACCTCTTTGATATACGGTTTGAGTGCCTCACGCACAAAGAGATATGGCTTAAGCAGATTGTAAACCTCTTCCTCATAGCTCCATACTTCGTTTGGTGCACCTGTGCCACAGCATCCGCCGCCGATAAGGTCGGTACCAGGGGTAAACGGCAGACGATTGCCGTGCAGCCTCATTACAGGGCAGAATGTGCCGTACTGGAACCAGCGCACCAGCAGTTCGTGGAATTCAGGGTCATCAACGTGACCGCCCGAGAAACCGCCTATATCGGTTGTCCACCACGGAATACCACTGATTGCCATACTCAAACCTGCACAAATCTGCTGTTTGAAGCTTTCAAAGCTGGAATGTATATCCCCCGACCATACAAGTGTGCCGTATTTCTGTGCACCTGCCCAGGCACATCGGATAAGGTTGAGAATTTCTGTTTCACCTTCTGCTTTTCTGCCTTCGTAGAACCCCTGGGCATAGCAGTTAGGATAGATATTGCCCACCTGTGTGTTTGGTCCAAGGTAGTAGCGGTAGTTTTCAAAATCATATACCTGATATTCAGGTTCAGCTTCGTCCAGCCAGAATATTTTTATGCCTTTATCGTAATAATTTTTCTTTGCTTTTTCCCATACAAATCGGCGTGCACCCGGGTGTGTGGTGTCGTAAGGCATACTGTGTCCGCGCTGACTCAAAGCTATCTGCAGGCCTTTTTCCGAGCGCACAAGATAACCTCTTTCGTTCATTTCCGGATAGTTTTCGCTCTTGTCTTCCACAAATGGCCAGATGGAAATAACAGGCTCGATACCCATATCCTTAAACTCTTTCAGCATACTGTCAGGGTCAGGCCAGTATTTTTCATCAAAGCGGAAGTCACCCAAAAATGGCCAGTGGAAATAGTCAATAACAATAACATCTATCGGCAAATTGCGTTTTTTGTATTCACGGGCAACCGACAGAATTTCTTCCTGTGTGCGGTAACGCAGCTTGCACTGCCAGAACCCCATTGCATATTCAGGCATCATTGGTGTTTTGCCTGTAACGTCTGCATACTGCTGTTCAATTTCCTTTGGAGTATCTCCGCAGGTCACCCAATAGTCCATTGCTTTGGTTGAGCGGGCATTCCATGTGGTCATATTTTTGCCAAATACCACACGGCCTATTGCCGGGTTGTTCCACAAAAAACCATAGCCTTTTGATGAAATATAAAATGGTACAGAAGCCTGGGAATTGCGGTGTGCCAACTCTATATCACAGCCTTTAAGGTCCATAATTGCCTGCTGATACTGTCCCATACCGTAGATTTTTTCATCATTTGGCTCAAAGCGCACTGTAAGGGAATAGTCGCCGTCGACAATAGGTTTCAGCTCCCTGCCCCATATCATAAGGGATGAGTCATACTGTTTTTTGCTCACCTTGTCATCACGCCAATATTCCTTGAGCATAACTTCGCCCTTGTCATTGGTAACAGTCAGCTTGCCGAATTTATTTACTGTTGCGGTTATTTTACCATTGGTCAGCTGCGCAGACACAACCGTTTCCCTGCCGTCAATAACCATTTCGTCATATTCAACACAGGACAAAACTTCTTCTGTATCAATCAGTGCCCAGTTTTCTGCAGGAATATCCTCACTTCTCACAGCCTGCACCCTTATTCCGTTTTTGCCCCAAGGTCTTATTGTCAGCCATTCGCCTTCTCTGCAAAAGCGTATGGAATTGAATGATTTTACAAACATAGTTATCCCCTTTCGCA
>JAGBFE010000075.1 GCA_018109965.1 Oscillospiraceae bacterium
CAACAACGACATCGAAATCATCAACGGCGAATGGCTGTCCGAAATGGTTTCCCTTGCAATTCAGCCAGATGTCGGCATTGTTGGTGCAATGCTGTACTATCCGGACGACACTGTTCAGCACGCGGGGGTTATCACAGGCCTTGGCGGTTTTGCCGGCCACAGCCACAAATACCACCACCGCGGCAAAAGCGGATATATGTTCCGCCTGTCCTGTGTGCAGAATTTATCCTGTGTTACAGCGGCAAACCTGCTGGTGACAAAGGAAGCTTATGAAGCTGCAGACGGCCTTGACGAAGAGTTTACCGTTGCATTCAACGATGTTGATTTCTGTATGCGTATCAGAGACATGGGCTACCAGGTGCTGTTCACACCTTATGCCGAATGCTATCACTACGAAAGCAAGTCCCGCGGCAGCGACAAAAAGGGCGAAAAGAAGGAGCGTTTTGAGGGTGAACGCCAACGACTGCAGGCACGCCACAGCAAAACACTGCTGCACGACCCGTTCTACAATCCAAATCTTACACTTGATATGGAAGATTTTTCCGAATCAAGGGTGCTGCCAAAATATGAACAGTAAAACCAAAAGAGATGCTGAAAACAGCATCTCTTTTTTGTTGGTACAGATATGTAAATACGTCAGCAGGTAAGGCGTATACAAGATAATTTGCGGCAAAAAACTGTAACAGTAGGCACAAAAGCGATAACAGCAGCTGAAAAAATTGCGCCGCAAAAAAAGGACAGTCGGCTGACTGTCCTTTAAATATGTTTTTAATATTTCTGGCTGTATGCATCACACACTGTCTGTGCATCGCCGGTCATAATAACCTTGCCTTTTTCCAGCCAGGTTGCCTTGTTGCACATACGTTTTACCTGTTTGATATCGTGGCTTACAAAGATAACTGTTGTGCCGCCGTCCAGCAGTTCTTTCATTCGGGCTTCGCATTTTTCCTGGAATGCGTAGTCGCCAACTGCCAAGATTTCGTCCGCAATCAGAATATCCGGTTTTGTTGCGGTTGCAATTGCAAATGCAATACGTGCCACCATACCGGAAGAATAGTTTTTCAGCGGAACATCAAGAAAATCGTGCAGCTCGGAGAAATTTACAATATCATCAAATTTTTCCAGCATATGTTCCTTGGAAAAACCGAGTACTGCACCGTTGAGGAATATATTTTCCCTTGCAGTCAGGTCCATGTCAAAGCCTGCGCCAAGTTCAATCAGCGGAGCAATTGTGCCGTTAACCTTAACAGAGCCTTCTGTAGGTTTGAAAACACCTGCAACGGTTTTGAGCAATGTGGATTTGCCGCTGCCGTTGATGCCTACAAGGCCATAAAAATCGCCTTTTTCAATCTCAAGGTTTACATTGCGCAGTGCCCAGAATTCTTCAAAGTGCAAAGCGCCTTTTGTAAATTTCAAAAAGTATTCTTTGAGGCTGTCAACTCTTTCTTTGGCAAGGTTAAAACGGATGCCAAGGTCTTTGACTACTACCATAGGTTTGTTGTCCATAAATTAACCCCTCCTTAAATGTAAAGAATAAAGTTGTCCTGACCCTTTTTGAAGGTAATACAGCCAACAACCATTGCAATCACTGCACACAGTGCGCAGATGATAAGGTGGTTAGGGCTGAAAAACTCACCGCGCAGCACAACCTGACGGAATGCGTCGATGTACCAGTAAATCGGGTTGAGGTTGATGATAAACTGCATTGGTGTGTTGTCAAGGATGCTTACAGGATAAAACACTGCGGAAGCATACATCAAAGCTGTTGTGAATACGCTCCACAGATGGATAATATCGCGGAAAAAGATTGCGCTGGAGGAGAGGAACAAACCAACCCCAAGGCTGAACACAAACAGTGTTATCATAGGGTAAAGAGCAAGAACAAAGGTTGCATAGAACTTTGCACCTGTCAGCACCATAACAATCAGCAGTGCGATAAGTGAAAAACACATATTGATAAAACTGAAACAGCTTTTTTCCAATGGGAATATGTATTTTGGTACATATACCTTTTTAATCAGCGGTGCATATCCGATAACACTTTCCATCGCCATGGATGTGCTTTCGGTAAAATAGTTGAAAATCAGCTGACCGCTGAGAATATAAACAGGGTAGTTTTCGATATCAAAGCGGAAAAAGTAGCTGAACACCAGTGTCAGAACAATCATCATCAACAATGGGTTCAAAACACTCCAAAGTATCCCCAGCGTGGAACGGCGGTATTTTACCTTGATATCACGCTGTATAAGGTTCTGCAGCAGAAAACGATATTTGTAAAACATATTGAATCTGCTTTTCATTCTGTTAATCATAAAATGACCTCGGACTAATATTTTTTAAAGCAATC
>JAGBFE010000076.1 GCA_018109965.1 Oscillospiraceae bacterium
GGGGATAACGGTTGACCCAAATATGCCTGTGCACCCTACATTCCTTTATGAATCAGTATGGTGTTTTGTGGGATTTATATTGCTTATGCTTTACTTTAACCGCAAAAAATTCCGTGGTGAAATGATGTGTCTTTATGGTGCGTGGTACGGCCTCGGCAGATTTTTTATCGAAGGCGTGCGCACCGACAGTCTGGAAATTTTTGCAGGTCTGCGTGCAAGTCAGCTTGTAGCGGCAGTTACCGTTATTGTCGGCGTTGCAATTATTGTATATAACCGTTTTGATTTTAAAGGCAAGGCAAAAAGCAAAAGTGAAATTGAACAGCTGTATCAGGACAGACAAAGAAAAATGAGAAGATAGGGGATTTGCACAATGTATGAAGAAAAAATAATCAGTGGTAAAGAGATAAGTGCTCTTGCCAAAGAAAATATTGCTGCAAGGGTGGAAGCACTTAAGGCAAAAGGTGTAACACCAAAGCTGTCTGTTGTTATTGTAGGCGAAAGTCCTGCAAGCCAGTCCTATGTGCGCGGTACAAAAAAATCCTGTGCCGAAAGCGGATTTGACTGCGAAGTTATCGCCTTGGAAGAAAGTGTTTCCCAGCTTGAACTGATAAAAGTTATTGAAGATCTCAACAGGGATACATCGGTGCACGGAATACTTATTCAGTTCCCTATGCCGGAACATATTGATGAATATTCGGTTATGAATGCAATCTCAAGCGAAAAGGACGTTGACGGTTTTACAGCAATCAATGTGGGCAACCTCAACATCGGCAAGGATTGCTTTGTGCCTTGTACACCTCAGGCCTGTGTTGATATGCTTGACCACGCAGGCATTGATGTTGTGGGCAAGGATGTTGTGGTTATCGGCCGCAGCAACACTGTTGGTCGTCCTGTTGCAACATTGCTTACACAAAAAAGTGCGACAGTTACAATCTGTCACACAAAAACCCGCAATATTGCCGAAAAAACCCGCATGGCAGATATCATAATTATTGCAATCGGCGTGCAGGGCTTCCTTAAAGCAGATATGATTAAAGAAGGCGCTGTTATTATTGATGTTGGTATCAACCAGAACAGCGAAGGCAAACTGTGCGGTGACGCTGATTTTGATTC
The DNA here is from genome assembly GCA_018109965.1 of Oscillospiraceae bacterium. The sequence continues at coordinate 1,114 of JAGBFE010000076.1, forward strand.
CTGCATAGGCAAAGTGAGCAAAATCACACCTGTGCCGGGCGGTGTAGGTCTGCTGACAAGGGTTAACCTGTTAAAAAACACCCTTAAAAGTGCGGAGAATGCAGTAAAATAAATATGTTGTCAACACGACAGCACTTTTGAGCGGTACACAGGATGCGACAGATAAAAATATACTTTTTACACATAAATATATTTAAATATTTAGTAAATATTACTTGACATTTGCTGTCAGTTGTAGTAATATATTATAGCCGCATGTAAACGGCTTAAGTTGTGCCCGTCGGGCACACGCCAGGTTCAGCGAGACTTATTTAATGAGAGGAATATAAACATGAAAGCAGTATTTGTTACTGGCGGTAAACAGTACACAGCTACAGTTGGCGATGTATTGTTCATCGAAAAACTTAACGTAGAAGCAGAAGAAACAGTTGTTTTTGACCAGGTTTTGCTCGTAGGCGAAGGTGCAGAAGCTAAATTCGGCACACCAGTAGTTGAAGGCGCAAAAGTTGAAGCTAAAGTTATCAAAAACGGCAAAGGCAAAAAGATCAACATCATCACTTACAAACCTAAAAAAGGTTCTGCAAGAAGAATGGGTCACAGACAGCCATACACAAAAGTTGAAATCACAAACATTGTTGGTTAATATTTAAGGGAGGATATAGACATGGCACATAAGAAGGGCGTAGGTTCCACAAAAAACGGTCGTGATTCCGAATCCAAAAGACTCGGCGCTAAAAGAGCAGACGGCCAGGCAGTAAAAGCTGGTAACATCATCGTTCGTCAGAGAGGCACACATATTCACCCAGGTGAAAATGTTGGCCGCGGCAGCGACGACACACTTTTTGCTCTTATCGACGGCACAGTTAAATTCGAAAGATACGGCCGCGAACGCAAAAAAGTTAGCGTTTACGCAAAATAATGTGAACAATTTGACCCGGGCTTATTTTTAAGCTCGGGTTTTGTTTGTAAAAAGATTATTGATATTTGTGCGTTGTAGGGGATAGCGTCCCCGACATCCCTTTTTGTTTTGAGTAAGGGCAGTGTTATCTGTATGCATCTCCAAATATTTATCTTTATAATCTCATTAAATTATGATAAAATAATATAATTAAACAACATTCACCTTTTATTATGGAAAGGGGTAAAATATATGGCAATTCATTTTGTAGATATAGCACGCATTCACGTTAAAGCAGGCAACGGCGGCAACGGTGCGGTGTCTTTCCACCGCGAAAAATATGTTGCTTCAGGCGGTCCTGACGGCGGTGACGGCGGCAAAGGCGGCGACGTAATTTTCCGTGCCGACCGCAATCTGTCCACACTTATGGACTTTAAATATAAACGCAAATATGCTGCACGCAACGGCGAGGACGGCCGCGGCGCAAATATGAGCGGCAAAGGTGCAGAGGACCTTATTGTCCGTGTGCCTATCGGTACAGTTATCAAGGAGGCAGAAAGCGGCCTTGTTATTGCTGATATCTCCGAACAGGACAAGGATTATATCATTGCAAAAGGCGGCAAAGGCGGCCTTGGCAACCAGCATTTTGCAACACCTACACATCAGATTCCACGTTATGCAAAACCAGGCTTTAAGGGTGAAGAATTTGACGTAACACTGGAACTCAAGCTTATTGCGGATGTAGGTCTCATCGGTTTTCCTAACGTAGGCAAATCCACACTTATCTCCACAATTTCTTCCGCAAAACCAAAAATTGCAAACTATCACTTTACAACACTCACACCTGTGCTTGGTGTGGTAAGGGTTGATGAAGAAGCTTCATTTGTTGCAGCTGACATCCCAGGTATCATCGAAGGCGCAAGCGAAGGCGTTGGCCTTGGCCACGATTTCCTCCGTCACGTTGAAAGATGCCGCCTGCTGCTTCACGTTGTTGACGTTTCCGGCTGCGAGGGCAGAAACCCTATTGACGACTTTAAGCTCATCAACAGCGAGCTTGTAAACTTCAGCGAAGAACTTGCAAAACGTCCGCAGATTGCAGTTGCAAACAAATGTGACATTGCAGCAGAAGAACAGATTGAAGAATTCCGTGAATTCTGTAAAGAGGAAGGCATCCAGCTGTTTGAAATCAGTGCTGCAACACGTCAGGGCATCGACCAGCTGCCGGGTGCGGTTTATGCACAGCTTCAGGAACTTCCACCGGTTATCATCTACGAACCGGAATTTGTTAAACCTGAACTCGTGGAAGACGGCAATGCATTTGATATCTTCCGTACAGATGACGGTGCATTCAATATCGAAGCTGAATGGCTTGTGCGTATTCTTAACGGCACAAATATTGATGACTACGAAAGTCTGCAGTATTTCCAGAGACGTCTGCGCGACAGCGGTATTATCGACCGTCTTGAAGAAATGGGCGTTAAGGAAGGCGACACAATCCGCATTGAAGACTTTGAATTTGACTATGTAATCTAAGAGGCAGCTATGGTAGATATAAGGGAACAGTCCCCTTTGACACTGGCTTTTGTGGGGGATGCGGTGTACACACTTTTAATCCGTGAACACATTGCAACCGACAAAAGACAGCCTATAAATAAACTGAATCAGTTATCGGTAAAATATATAAGTGCAAAAGGTCAGTTTATGGCACTTGGACTCATCACAGAAATTCTTACCGAAGAAGAACAGAATATGGTGCGCAGAGGCAAAAATGCTTCAAAAGCATCTGTGGCAAAGCACGCATCGGTGGAGGAATACCGTTCATCCACAGGCTTTGAGTGTATGCTGGGTTATCTGAAACTCACAGGGCAGGCTGACAGGATAAAATATCTTGTGGACTATATTTTTGAAAATTTAAAGTTTGAAAATTAACAAAGAAAAAGGCATATCAGCAGTACAAAGCTGGTATGCCTTTTTGATTTTGATATCATATATTTGCAAAACGGATTTGCTTATTTTGCATTTTCATAGGCTTTCTGCAATGCTATCTGAATATCTGTTGTGTCGATTGTTGCAATGGTTTTGAGGTCTTCATCCCAGTTTACAGTTTCGCCTGCAGCATTGCTGTCCGAAGAACTGCCGCCGGACATACTGCTGTCTGTGCTGTCAGACATACTGCTGCCTGTGCCGTTTACCATACCGTTGCTGTCATTGCCGTTGTAGTTGCTGTCTGTTGCATCGGAGCCTATTGTGCCGTCTGTATTGTCCGCCATATTATCCGTAACATCACTTACAATGCTTTCAGCCCCGCTGGTTACATCATCTGCAATATTTTCAATTCCGTCAGCAATATTGCCTGCTGCACCGCTTATACCGTCTGTAACACTGTCAGAGCTTGTGCCATCACCGTACATATTGCCGTTCATCACACCACTGGCAATGTTCCTGATGTTTTTACCCACAAGCCAGCTTTCGATTCCGTTTATCTGCTCATACCATTCTTTGCCGATTGGAGAGGCACTTTTCATTCCGTATTCATCCCCAAGTTCTCTTTTGGTACGGATATTTGTGTCAGCGCCGTTTGTCACAATCTGACCTTTGGCGTCAAAGTAGACTTTTGATTCCACCTGGTCGATATAAACCTTTTTGATGATATCGTTGCTGTCAAAAACAACTGTTGCATATGTGGTGCTCACAACACCTGTGCCGTTTTCGCCTTCGACTGATGAATAGGAAGAATCTGTTGTTGTGTAGCTGCCGATACCAATGCGGTATGCGGCACTGTCAATATTGTCGGGGTTTGTGTTGTTATCGGTGTTGCTGCTGCAGGCTGTCATACAAATTGACAATGCAGCTGCAGTCAGTAAAGCTGTAAATTTTTTCATTGTTTATGCTCCTTCTGATAGATATTTATCTTTATGACCGATTTAATTGGCTTGACAATAATATTATCAGTTTTTTGAAAAATATACTGCACAGGGCATTTTTGGTGATAAGTAAGCATATATCTGTTAAAAACAAAGGGACTGTGTAACTGTCGGATTGCAAAAGCAACAACAGATACGCAGTCCCTTATTATTTAAAGGAGGAACGGTATGCAAAAAGAGAAGAGAGAAAACCGCATATGGAAATCCTACAGATTTCCAATAATACTGCTCACAGGTATTGCGGTTGGCAGCTTTATCGGCTGGTTTAATCCGGAATTGGGCAGGCAGTTGAAACCATTGGGGGATGTGTTTTTAAATTTAGTGTTTTCGGTTGTTGTACCGGTGGTGTTTTTTTCAATTTCAAGCGCTGTGGCATCAATGGCGGATATGAGGCGACTTGGAAAAATTCTGGGATATATGCTGATTGTATTTGTTGTTACAGGTTTAATTTCCTCGGTTATTATGATTGGCGCAGTAAATGTGATAAAACCTGCTGAAAACACACAGTTTCCCGTCGAAGAAACCACAACTCAGGAGGCATTGCCTTTGGCACAGCAGGCTGTTGCGGCAATAACGGTTGATGATTTTACAGGACTGCTGTCCCGCAAAAATATGTTGCCGCTGATACTTATGTCGATTTTCTTCGGTTTTGTGGTGACGTCATTTGGTGCAAAGGGCAAAAAGCTGGCGGTAGGTCTCAGTTTTATGTCAGATGTTTTTATGCGGATGATAAACTACATTATGTATTATGCGCCTGTAGGCTTGGGAGCATATTTTGCCTATCTTGTAGCAGATATGGGACCACAGCTTCTGGGGGTGTATGCCAGAACCATGCTTGGTCTTTATTATCCTTTGTGTGTTGTTTATTTTGCGTTAGCTTTTTTTGCTTATGCATATTTTGCTGCAGGTATGAACGGTGCAAAATTATTTTTTAAAAACATCATATCACCTGCCGCTACAAGCCTTGCCACACAGAGTTCCATTGCAACACTGCCTGTAAACCTTGAAGCCTGCCGCAAAATGGGTGTTCCAAAGGATATCCGCGAAATTGTGCTGCCTATCGGTGCCACAATGCATATGGATGGCAGCTGTTTTGCTGCAATACTTAAAATATCGGTACTTTATGGCATATTCGGCAGGGATTTTACAGGCATTGAAGTATGGATACCTGCTGTTATAATTGCCATTATGTCGGGAATGGTTATGTCGGGTATCCCTGGCGGAGGACTGATTGGTGAAATGCTTATTATGACACTGTACGGATTTCCTATGGAAGCATTCCCGATTATTGCAACGATAGGTTTTCTGGTTGACCCGCCTGCAACAATGCTTAATGCCACAGGTGACAGTGTTGCCGCAATGATGGTTACACGCCTTGTAGAAGGCAAAAACTGGCTGGAAAAACGTCTTGATGGAAAAAAAGA
>JAGBFE010000077.1 GCA_018109965.1 Oscillospiraceae bacterium
GAACATCAAGCAGAGCATTTACTGTTGAAAGGCTGGAGAAGTGAGGCACGTTGTTTTCAACTGTGTAACGGCGGATAAGGAAGCCGTCGTGACGTGTATCTGCTCCAACATCCTGTGTGTTGATAACGTATGTTACATAGCCTTTTGTCAGACTTTCGATAACGTCGCTGCCGCCTTCGCTGATTTTCTGTTTAACTCTTGTTTTGATGCCATGTTCTTTAAGGTATTTTGCTGTACCTTCGGTAGCTTCAATGTTGAAACCAAGGTCGTAGAAACGTTTGATGAGATAAAGTGCCTTTGGTTTGTCCTTGTCAGCAAGTGTTACAAACACTGTACCGTAGTTCTGCACCTTGATGCCGCTTGCCTGCAGTGCTTTGTAGACTGCACGGTGGAGGTTGCGGTCATAGCCGATTGCTTCCCCTGTGGATTTCATTTCCGGTGAGAGGTAAGCGTCGAGACCACGGATTTTGCTGAAGGAGAAGGTTGGTGCTTTTACATAGAAGCGTTTTGCAGGTTCCTGAACATATGTGCCGTAGCCGAGTTCTTTAAGGGAGTGACCAAGCATAACCTTTGTTGCAATGTTTGCCATTGGAACACCTGTTGCTTTGGACAGGAACGGTACTGTACGGGAGGAACGTGGGTTAACTTCGATTACATAAACGTTGTCGTTTTCGTCAACGATAAACTGAATGTTGAAAAGACCTTTGATGCCGATGCCAAGACCAAGCTTGATTGTGTATTCTTCAATTGTCTTTTTAACCTGTGGGGAAACACTGTATGCAGGGTAAACGCTGATGGAGTCACCGGAGTGAACGCCTGTTTCTTCAATGTGTTCCATAATACCAGGGATGAATACATCCACACCGTCACAGATAGCGTCGGTTTCAAGTTCTTTACCGACGATGTATTTGTCAACCAGAACAGGCTGGTCTTCGTCAACAAGTACAGCTGTCTGGAGATATTTTTTAAGGTCGTCGTCGCTGTTTACAATCTGCATTGCACGGCCGCCGAGAACGTAGGATGGACGCACAAGCACAGGGTAACCGATGCGGTTTGCAACTGTGATGCCGTCAGGGATGTTTGTAACAGCCTGTCCTTCAGGTTCAGGGATGCCAAGTGTGTGCATGATTTTTTCAAAGCTGTCACGGTTTTCAGCTCTTTCGATAGCATCAACGTCGGTACCAACGATTGTAACGCCAAGTTCCTTAAGGTCATTTGCAAGGTTGATAGCTGTCTGACCGCCAAGAGAAACCACAACGCCGTCCGGTTTTTCCATTTCGATAACGTTCATAACATCTTCTACTGTGAGTGGTTCAAAGTAGAGTTTGTCTGCTGTTGTGTAGTCGGTGGAAACTGTTTCAGGGTTGTTGTTGATGATGATAGCTTCGTAGCCTGCTTCCTTGATTGCCCATACAGCGTGTACTGTGGAGTAGTCAAATTCCACGCCCTGACCGATACGGATTGGACCGGAGCCAAGCACAAGGATTTTCTTTTTGTCTGTTACGATGCTTTCGTTTTCGCCGTGATAGCAGCTGTAGAAGTATGGCACATAGTCCTGCTGATGTTCCACATTGTCAACAATGCGGTAGATTGGCAGGATGCCGTTTTCTTTACGGAAACGGAAGATATCCAGTTTGTTCATACCCCAGAGTTTGCCGATGTAGCTGTCAGAGAAGCCCATATCTTTGGCTTTTCTCATAACTTCCACATCTTTTACGCTGTTTTTAACAGTTTCTTCAAAGCTGATAGTTTCGCGCAGTGTCTGGATGAATGGTTCAACAATTTTTGTCTGTTCCCAGATTTCGTGGTTTGTTGCACCTTTGCGGATAGCTTCGCAGAGAGCAAACAATCTTTCGTCTGTAGGTGTTGCAATTTCAACCAGCAGGTCTTCTTTGGACCAGTCTTTGAATTTTTTCATTTCAAAGTGGTCAACACCGATTTCAAGGCCGCGTACTGCCTTGAGCATAATTTCTTCCACAGACTGACCAAGGCTCATAACTTCGCCTGTAGCTTTCATCTGTGTGGACAGCTGTTTGGAAGCAGATGTGAATTTGTCAAATGGGAAACGTGCAACCTTTGCAACCTTGTAGTCGATTGCAGGTTCGATGGATGCAGGAATACCGCTGATGGAAATTTCGTCAAGTGTGAGACCAACTGCAATTTTTGCTGTTACACGGGCAATTGGGTATGCTGTTGCTTTGGAAGCCAGAGCAGAGGAGCGGGATACACGAGGGTTGATTTCGATAAGGTAGTATTCCATTGTATCAGGCTTGAGTGCAAACTGAACGTTGCAGCCGCCTGCGATTTCGAGATGGCAGAGAATTTTAAGTGCAGATGCCTTGAGCATTGCTTTCTGTTCTTCTGTGATTGTCTGGCAAGGCGCAAAAACAATGGAGTCACCTGTGTGAACGCCAACAGGGTCAAAGTTTTCCATATCGCAGATTGCGATTGCTTTGCCGGAAGCATCACGCATAACTTCAAATTCAATTTCCTGATAGCCTTTTACTGATTTTTCAACCAATACCTGGTTTACAGGAGAAAGTGCGATAGCGTGTTCGATTTTTTCGAGGAATTCTTCTTCGTTGTCAGCAAAGCCGCCGCCTGTGCCGCCAAGTGTAAATGCAGGGCGGAGAACAACAGGATAACCGATTTTCTTTGCAGCTTCAACGCCTTCTTCGATTGTGTGCACGATTTCTGACGGAATAACAGGTTCGCCAAGTTCTTCGCACATATTTTTGAACAGTTCACGGTCTTCGGCTTTTTTGATGGAGTCGATTTTTGTACCGAGAACTTCTACCTGACATTCGTCGAGGATGCCTTTTTCGCCCAGCTGTACGCAGAGGTTGAGGCCTGTCTGACCGCCGAGACCAGGAACAATTGCATCAGGTCTTTCATAGCGGATGATACGTGCAACATATTCAAGTGTAAGTGGTTCCATATACACTTTGTCAGCCATTTTTGTGTCTGTCATAATTGTTGCAGGGTTGGAGTTGATAAGAACAACTTCGTAACCTTCTTCTTTCAAAGCAAGGCATGCCTGTGTGCCTGCATAGTCAAATTCTGCAGCCTGACCGATAACAATCGGGCCGGAACCTATAACCAAGATTTTTTTAATGTCTGTTCTTTTTGGCATATTGTTTTAAACGCCGCTGTGTGCGTTTTTCCTCCTTACTTTATATCCTCAATTTTATTGTAAACTGCTTTGCCGTCAAAAACGGTAAGCAGCACGTCGCCGTACAGTGTTTTGCCAAGGAATGGTGTAAACTTGCCTTTGGAGACAAAGTCTGCGCTGTCCACCACAAATTCCCTGTCAGGGTCAACCAGCACAAAATCAGCTTTTTCGCCCACTGTGATACCTGCTGGCAGGCCAAATTTTGTTCTTGGGTTGATACTCATTATCTGGGCCAGCTTTTCCATTGTGATGTAGCCGCGTTTTACCATATAGGTGTTCATTGCGGCAAAGCTGGTTTCGATGCCCACTACACCCATATTGCTTTTTTCAAGTCCGCGGGATTTTTCTTCCTCGGAATGTGGTGCGTGGTCGGTTGCGATAATCTCGATTGTGCCGTCCTGCACGCCTTTTATCAAGGCATCGCGGTCAGCTGCCGAACGGATTGGCGGGTTCATTTTCCATCTGCCGTGTTCCTCCAGCTCCATATCGCAGAATGCAAGGTAGTGCGGTGCGGTTTCGCAGCTCACAGGCAGTCCCTCTGCCTTTGCCCTGCGCACAAGGTCCACAGTTTCTTTTGTGGAGATGTGGCACACATGGTACTGCACACCTGTTTTTCGCACCATATCTATATCACGTTCCACCTGTTTCCATTCGCTTTCGCTGCAGATGCCGCGGTGGCCGTGGAGACGTGCATATTCGCCGTCGTGGATGTAGCCGCCAAACAGCAGGCTTTCATCTTCGCAGTGGGCAACAATCGGTTTGCCCAAAGCCTTTGCCTTTTCCATTGCAGCCAGCATCATTGCATCGATCTGCACGCCTTTGCCGTCATCGGAAAACGCAAAGCATTTATCA
>JAGBFE010000078.1 GCA_018109965.1 Oscillospiraceae bacterium
AGCCTTCGTTGAAGATTGTGTAGTAACAAACACTTGGGTGGTTGTACAAAAGGTCGCACACAGCACGGCATTCCTTTTCAAAAAATTCTCTGCGCTTTGGTGTTGGTGTGTGGCGGAAGCCTTTTTTAAAGCCTATTGTAGGCAAAGCGGTGTCGATAATATAATTGTACTTGCCCGCATTGAGCATATCCTGAAATACAACCATACCATGTTTATCGCAGTAATAGTAGAACAAATCGGGTTCAATTTTGATATGCTTGCGCAGCATATTGAAGCCCAGTTCCTTCATTTTCAAAATATCCCATACATATCCGTCAGGGCTTGCAGGGGTATAAATGCCGTCACTGTAATAGCCCTGGTCAAGCAAGCCGTGGAAAAAATACGGTTTGCCGTTAAGGCAGATATAGCTTTGCCCTTTAACCTTTTCAATAGTGACTGTGCGCAGGGCAAAATAGCTTTCAACAGTGTCGTCACCGCTTGTGATTGTAAAGGTGTACAGATATGGATTTTCGGGTGTCCAGTTTACAGGATTATCAATTTTTATTGTGGTTTTGTTGCCTGCAAAGCTGTGTTCAACCTTGCCGTCAGGGGTATTTATCACAACATTTTTTTGTTCATTGCCGCCTGCAACTTCCAGAGTTACGCAGTCAAGGGCAGGGGAGATGCGCAGATTTTCGATATGATTGTGTGGCACACTTTCGAGCCATACAGGCTGCCATATGCCGCTGATTGGGGTGTACCACATACCACCGCGGTCGTAACGCTGTTTGCCAAAGGAAAAGTCAATATCAAGGTTGTCGGTTACTTCAACGGTCATTTCGTTTTCACCGTTTTTAATGCAGGCGGTTACATCAAAGCTGAACGGCAGATATCCGCCGATATGTTCACCCACAAAGTTGTTGTTAATCCACACTTTTGCAAGCTGGTCTGCAGCTCCAAAATGCAGCAGCACCTTGCCAACATTGAATTTATCCTCAATGTTGAATTTTTTTGTATATATGTACTGTTCGTCTTTTTCAAGATTTCTCCCAATGCCCGAAATTCTGCTTTCAGGGGGATATGGCACGGTGATATCACCCAAATGCGACACATCATCTGCTTTTTTTACAGCCAGCTGCCATACACCGCAAAGGGAAATATAGCTGTCGCGTTTAAACTGCGGGCGTGGATATTCCTGCCAGTTCAGAACAGCATTTTCTTCAAAAGGGGTTGTAAGCTGACAGGTGCGGGAAACTTTTTTAGCCATTGTAAAACCTCGTAAAATAATTATTGAATATATTGTATCATTTTTGTCAAAACAAAACCACCCTTTATATCAAAAAGGGTGGTGACAGTTGTTGATATTTATATTACATAAAATTATCATATAAACCTATGTATCCGGCTGAATTGATTTTTCATCATCATTGCTTTTGTTTTTTTTCTTTTCGGAAAACCGCACAGCCAAAGAATAATGCCGCAAGACAGAAAAACGGGAATACGCAAATCGTATCGGAATCCCAAAAAGTACAGAATATATCCTAAAACCAATTCGCCGATATTTGAGTATATATTGGGAAGAGTATTTATGCTGACATTGTGTACCCCTTTTCTGAGTGCGTCAAGATAACGATAATCTTCAATTGATACAGGCAAAATCCATATTAGTATCACTGTAAAATATGCTGCAAGCATTATAAAAAGTAAATATTTAATACGTTTTGTCCATTTAGGTACTGGAGTTCTCGTTTTAAATGCAATACAAGCCAGCTGCATAACTGTCCATCCGACAAGCAACCACATTAGCGGAAACAAAACAAAACCGATAAGAAAATTGAAGGATGCAAGATAATACTGACCTTTGATACGCATAACAATTGGAGCAAAATACATATATAAAGCAATAGTAATAGCAGTCAGCACTGCACCAACGGCAAGCTTTATATATTCTGATTTTTTGCTGTTATCCTGTGCTCCATAAAGCACAGTTTTCACATCACACTCAAGCACTTCACTGATTTTTGAAATCATATCAATATCGGGTCGGCTTTTGCCGTTTTCATAGTTGGACACAGTCTGTCTTG
>JAGBFE010000079.1 GCA_018109965.1 Oscillospiraceae bacterium
GATGAAATCATCAAATGCCATGTTCATACCGAAGACCCTGGCCGTGCACTGAGTGAAGCTGTGCGCCACGGTGCTATGACAAACCTGAAAATCGAAAATATGGATATGCAGGTTGAAGCTATCGAAGAAAAAGGCAAAGGCCTTGAAAAAGAACAGGCAGACGCTGACAGCGAGGCAAAATTCAAATATACAGCAGTCGATGCTGATATGCCATTCGGTTTTGTTGCAGTTGCAGCAGGCGAAGGCCTTGAAAGCATCTTTACTGACCTTGGTGTAAACGCTGTTGTTACAGGCGGTCAGACAATGAACCCATCTACAGATGACATTCTGCAGGCTGTTCATTCTGTTGGTGCAAAAACAGTTTTTGTAATGCCTAACAACAAAAACATCATTATGGCTGCTGAACAGGCTGCAAGCCTTGCAGACAGAGAAGTTGTTGTTCTCCCTACAAGAACAATCCCACAGGGTATCACAGCAATGCTCAACTTTGACCCTGAAATGGATGCAAAACAGAACACAATCAATATGAACATTGCTGCACAGAATGTTCAGACAGGTTCTGTAACATTTGCCGCAAGAAACTCTGACTTTGACGGTCATAAAATCAAAGAAGGCGAAATCCTGGCCCTCGAAAACGGCAAACTTGCTTTCACAGAAAAAAGCATTGAAAAAGCTGCAATCAAGCTGGCAAAAAATATGGTTAAAAAAGACACAAGCTTTATCACTGTAATTTACGGTGAAGGCATCAGCGAAACAGAAGCCGAAATTGTTTGCGAAGGTATCCGCGCAAAAGTTGGCAAAAACATTGAAGTAAGCGCAATCAAAGGCGACCAGCCTGTTTACTACTACTTCATTTCTGTTGAATAAAACAATATTTCAAAAGGACAGTCGCCTGACTGTCCTTTTTTATTTGTCCGTTACATCAGCAAAACTTTTTTATCGGAAATCAGATTTATTTTTCCTGTTGGCGGCTTGCTTTGCTTTTGTTGTTTTTTATATGAAATAATGATAATATTAGTTATATACTTTTAATTTACACAAGGGAAACATCTATGGATTTTTTAAACCGTGAAATCCGCTTTTTAAAGGGCGTGGGCGAAAAAAGAGCGCAGCAGCTTAACAGGCTGGGCGTTTATTCCGTCTGCGACCTTTTGTATTTTTTCCCGAGGAAATATATCGACTACGAAAATCCAAACGAAATTGCACTTGCCCCATTTGACGAGATGTGCGTGGTTAAGGCCACTGTTTTAAGTGTATCGGGCGGTGTGCGCATCAAAGGAGGCAGGACCTTGTTCAAGGTTGTCTGCGCCGATGACCACACCCGCCTCAATCTGACATTTTTCAACTCCGAATATACAGTAAAAAAACTTGTTGTGGGCGAGGACTATCTGTTTTACGGCAAGGTTGGCGGCAATATGCTGACAAGAGAGATGCTGTCCCCTTTGTTTATCCCCGCTGACACAAAGATAAAACAGCAGCCTGTTTATCCTTTGACACAAGGGATAAATTCAAACTTTATCAGCAAGCTTGTGGGCGAAGTGTTCGCACAGGTGGA
>JAGBFE010000080.1 GCA_018109965.1 Oscillospiraceae bacterium
GCAAAATGCTGTCCGTTTGTATATACAGGTTTTTCCAGTTCAACGGCACAGAAAAATTCCTGCCCTGCATATCCAAGCAAAATATCACCGTTTTCGCATATTTCCTTTACAAAAGCGGGTTTGCCCAAAGCAATATTAAGCCCTTTGCGCTGACCTATTGTGTAGTTGTGTATACCCTTGTGGCGCACAAGACGTTTGCCTTCAGGAGAGATAAAAAAGCCGCTTTTGGTTTTATATCCTCTTTCTTCGATAAATCTGCCGTGTTCACCGTCGGGGATAAAGCATATTTCCTGGCTGTCAGGCTTATCGGCATTGAACAGCTGCAAATCCTGTGCCATCAGTCTTATTTCTGGCTTTTCATATTGGCCCAAAGGCAGCACAAGTCTTTTGAGAATGTCCTGCGGCAGACGGTGCAGCATATAGCTCTGGTCCTTTGCGTTGTTGGTAGCTTTTTTTACATAGAAAACACCGTCAGCTTCAACAACCTGTGCATAATGACCTGTTGCAATATAAAAAATACCCATTTCGTCGGCTTTGTCGCAAAGACTTTTCATTTTTACAAGAGGGTTACAGATTACACATGGGTTTGGTGTTTTGCCGCTTACATAGCTTTTGCAGAACGGTTCAACAACGTTTTTCTCAAAACTGTCTCTTGCATCGATGACACATATTGGTATATCAAGATGCTGTGCAACCTTGTGGGCATCGGTTATGGCATTGTCAGAATGGTCATTGAAATTGATTACCGCACCGTAGACCTCAAAGCCCTGTTTTTTCAATATATCAACACAGACGGATGAATCAACACCGCCTGATACACCTACAAGTATTTTTTTGTTCAAAATATTATCCTCCACAGCTGTGAATTTTAAATATCACAGCTTAAATAACTGGTATTATAAATTGTCAGCTTAAAATTATAAAAATTTTTCGCTTTCCTTTACGGCCTGTGCATCACAACGTTCGTTTTCGGGATGCCCTGCATGACCTTTTATCCATACATATTCCATCTCGTGCTTTGCAATTTCAGCCAGCAGCTGCTGCCACAGGTCAACATTGAGCGCCGGTTTGCCGTCAGATTTTTTCCATCCCTTTTTCTGCCAGCCGTACACCCAGCCTTTGCTTATGGAATCCAGAACATACTTTGAGTCACTCTGCAAAGTTATGTGGCAGGGTTCTTTTAAAGCCTTGAGCCCAAACAGCACGGCACTGAGCTCCATACGGTTGTTGGTGGTGTCTTTTTCACCGCCGCTGATAACCTTTTCCACACCGTTGTAGCGCAGAATGGCACACCAGCCGCCGGGGCCCGGATTGCCCTTACAGGCACCATCGGTAAACATTTCTATACGTTTCATATATGTCCTCAAATATTGTATTATTTATGTTAATGTTATATACTTATATCAAGTAATAATATTATATAATGACAGGCAAAGCTTTGTAAAGCATACGGTTGAATTTGCCAGTGTCCAAATGTCAGTTTGGTTGACAATATATCGTAAAAAATAGTATTATATAATATTATAGTACATCGTTTATATTATTCGTTTTGAGATAATAATTATTTTAAAAGTGTTCGTGAACAAAATAAATTCTATCTGTCGCCTGACAAATTATTGCCAGGTGCTGTATTGTTGTAAATAAAGGAGGATACATGGAAAAAAACAATAAAAACCCAAAAAGAAAATACTCCAGAAAACCCAAAACTCAAAAAGTTAAAGAAAATATAAGAATAGTGCCTCTTGGCGGACTTGGCGAAATCGGCAAAAATATGACTGTTTTTGAATGCAGGGAAGACAAATTTATCATTGACTGCGGCCTTTCCTTCCCGGACAGTGAAATGTTTGGCGTGGACCTTGTTATTCCTGATTTCAGCTATGTTATAGAAAACAAAGATTCTATCCGCGGTATTGTTATCACCCACGGTCACGAGGACCACATCGGTTCGCTGCCATATCTTTTGCGCGATATTTCGCTGCCTATTTATGCAACACCCCTTACAAAAGGGCTTATCGAAAACAAGCTCAGCGAACATTCCCTTGAGCATATGGTACAGATTAACGAAATTCAGCCGGGCGACCGTATTCAGTTTGGCTGCATGACAGTTGTACCTATCCACGTTAACCATTCAATTCCCGATGCAGTTGGTTTTGCTATTGAATCTCCTGCAGGCACAGTGATTACAACAGGTGACTTTAAAATTGACTACACACCTCCGCAGGGCCAGACAACTGACCTTGCAACCTTTGCCGAATATGGCAAAAAAGGTGTGCTCGCCTTTATGGCAGACTCCACCAATGCAGAACGCCTTGGCTTTTCTGCCAGCGAAAAAACTGTTGCAAACAGCCTTAAACCGCTGTTTGAACGGGCAAGCAGCAAACGCATTGTCATAGCAACCTTTGCTTCCAACATTTATCGCCTGCAGACAATTTTTGACCTTGCGGTACAGCACAAACGCAAGGTAGCAGTCAGCGGCAGAAGTATGGTAAAAAATATCGAAATGGCTTTGAAACTTGGCTATCTCAATGTCCCGGAAGGCGTTATCATAGAAGCCGAAATGGTAAACAAATATCAGCCGGAGCAGATTGTCCTTATCACTACAGGCAGCCAGGGTGAACCATTGTCCGCCCTTTCACGTATGTCAGGCGGCACACACCGTCAGTTTTCGGTGGGCAAGGGTGATTTTATCATTATTTCCGCAACACCTATCCCGGGTAACGAAAAAATGGTTACAAAGGTTATCAATGGTCTGATGAAGCTTGGGGCTGAAGTTATTTACGAATCAATGTACGATGTACATGTTTCGGGCCACGCAGCACAGGAAGAACTCAAACTGATGCTCAATCTTGTAAAACCAAAATATTTTATTCCTATTCACGGCGAATACAAACATCTCAAAAAACACGCATTGCTTGCACAGGGTGCAGGTATTGATGAAAACAACATTGTAATTGCCGACCTTGGCGGAGTGATTACTGTAAATGAAGATTCAATCAGGGTTGACCAGTCGGTAACTGCAGGACAGATTTTTGTTGACGGTCTTGGCGTAGGGGATGTAGGCAGTGTTGTTCTGCGTGACCGACGTCATCTGTCTCAGGATGGTCTTGTGGTTGTGGTGTTCACAGTGGACAGAGCAAGCGGCGAGCTTCTGAGCGGACCGGACATTGTTTCACGCGGGTTTGTTTATGTTAAAGAAAGCGAACAGCTTATCGGTGAAGCAAGACAAAAAGCAAGAAGTGTCCTTGAAAAATATCAGGGATATGAATATAAAGACTGGACAGTCATCAAAGCAAAAATAAGAGAACAGGTTTCTCACGTTCTGTATCAGAAAACAAAGCGCAGCCCTATGGTGTTGCCTATAGTAATGGAAATCTAAAAAAGGTAAAATTATGAAAAACAGATTTATCAGCACAGATTTACTCATATTGATACTCACTGTTGCATCAGCGGCTTTTGCAATTGCAGCAGCGATAGTAAATCCTGCGGCTGCAGGTATTGTGGCGGCAGGTCTGCTGGTTGTTTTGCTTGTGCTTGGCTCAAATGCCAAAGCGACGCGAAAAATCGTGAAAAGCATTTTTTACGGTAGCGGCAAACATTCCAATCTGCAGCAGCTCAGCTTTGAAAAACTCAATATCCCTGTGGCTATTATCAGCAAGGACACAATTGTGTGGTACAACGACAGTTTCAGGGAAAAGCTGCTTGGCGGCAATGACTCGTATCTTATCCAGGCAGAAAAAGTTCTTCCCGGGTTTGATGTGGAAAAAAGCTGCAGTGAAAACGGTTTTGATGTTGTGGTTGAAGGCAGGGAATATACCGTATTCTCTTCAACACCTACATCGGAAACAAAACTGTGGGTAAGTTATTTTGTGGATGACACACAGTACAAAATTGACCAGAGGGAATACCGTATGTCACGTCCTGTAATTATGCAGATTGCAGTTGACACATATGATGATGTTCTCAAAGACCTCAAAGAAAGTACCCGTGCGCAGATTATGGCAAAGCTTGACCAGATGATTGAAGATGCAGCGTTGCGCAACAAGGGGCTTATCAACAACTACGGCACATCCCGTTACACTGTGGTTCTTGAAGAACGCAATTATCCCGAGTTTGCAAGCGGACAGTTTGACATTCTGAGCGAAGCCAAAAAAATCGGCGGTGAATACAGTGTTACACTGTCGGTGGGTGTTGGCAAAGGCGGTGTTGATTTTGCCGAAAACGATGCTCTGTCCCGTCAGGCGCTTGATATGGCTCTCGGCCGCGGCGGCGACCAGGCAGTTGTAAAAACACAGGACGGTTATGAATTCTTTGGCGGCAACAGCCGCAGCGTTGAAAAACGCAGTAAGGTGAGAAGCCGTATTGTAGCAAATGCACTTAAAGATATTATTTTGCAGAGTGAGCAGGTTCTGGTTATGGGCCACAAGATGAGTGACCTTGACAGTATCGGCTCCGCTGTAGGTATGGCAGCTATAGTAAAAGCTCTTGACCGCAAAGTGCATATTGTAATTGACGAAAACCGCACCCTTGCAGGCAATCTTATCGATTGGGTAAAAACAGAAGAGGGACACGAAAATCTGTTTATCACACCCGAAAGAGCACAGCAGCTGGTGGATTATCACACATTGCTTATCCTTGTGGACAACCATACAGCAAAAATGGCAGAGGATACCTATCTGTGCGAACTTTGCAGCAAAAAGGTTATTATCGACCACCACAGAAAAATGGTTGATTACATATCCGACACAGTTGTTTCCTACCACGAGCCATATGCATCTTCCGCCAGTGAGCTTGTAACGGAACTTATACAGTATATGCTGCCTGTAAATGCAAAACTTACCCCTGTGGAATCAGGCGCAATGCTCAGCGGCATTATGCTTGACACCCGTAACTTCTCGGAAAAAGCAGGTGTGCGCACATTTGAAGCAGCAGCTTATCTGCGCCGTCAGTATGTGGATATGTCCACCATCATCAAACTGTTTGCTGTTCCAAAAGAAATTTACGAGGCAAAAGCCTGCCTTGTAAATAAAGCGGAAACTTACAAAGGTGTGGCAATCTCTATGTCAGACCAGTTCAGCGATGAAGTTCAGCTGGCTGTGCCGCAGGCTGCAAATGACCTGCTTACCCTTGAGGGCGTTGAGGCAAGCGTTGTTGCGCTTATGGTCAATGACACAATCAGGGTTTCGGCCCGCAGTCTTGGCGGTATGAACGTTCAGGTGCTTATGGAATATCTTGGCGGCGGCGGCCATCTTACA
>JAGBFE010000081.1 GCA_018109965.1 Oscillospiraceae bacterium
AACTGGGAAGAAGAGGTTAACGAACTGCATAAGTTTAAAGATATTCTGCTTGAGGACAATTATGTGATGTATTCCACCACTGCAGGAGACCCTCACAGAAAAAAGGCAGGCTCCATTATCGGTGCTCTGGTTTTCTCGGGCAGTGATATGCCTCTGCCGTGCGCCAACGAAAATCTTGTGATTAAAGACAATGTTTTGTACTGTTCAGATGGCGCTCTCATTATCAGTGGTATGCCACAGGAATACTATCCTGTATACAGCGGAAACACTTATATGCAAAACCAAAACAAACCATTTGCATATTGGCGTTTCAGAGATGGAAAATTTAGTATGTTTATGGCCAACAATCACAGTGAAATGGAAGCTTTTGTACATGAAGAACTTGGAGACGAAACTGGAGTTGTTTTGCAATAAGAATACATTTAAGTAAATTCCAATTTGTCGAACAGCTAGACAAATTCCAATAAGTCAAATATCAATAACACGCTTATAGAAATAATATTCTGCCACATAATACAAACAACTATAAAAGCCAAGCTGCAAAACGCAGCTTGGCTTTAACTGTTTTATAAATGTTGTTCCCAAAATGTAATATTATCTATAATTTTCTGTTTTCAAAACTTTCCACAAACCAAGGGGCAGGGCAATGGAACTCTTTGAATGAAAGATAACTGTATCGTTCATCTTCGATATATCCAAGTTTAAGATAACAGCTGCACAGCAGCTGATATTTCAGCTTTAACTGGCGGTTAAGATTGTTGTCACCGTATTTGCTGTCACCCAACACAGGCATACCAAGATAGGCCATATGTGCTCTTATCTGATGTGTCCTGCCTGTATAAAGGTCAATTTCCATCAGTTTGTAATTGTCAAAGCAGTCCAGTGTTTTTATACCTGTTTCAATGTTCTGGCTTGCATTGTTCAAAGGTTTGTCACTCACCGTCACAAATCCGCGCTGAGAGTTTTTGGTCAGATATCCTTTATATACTCCATCTTTTATTCTTGTGTTGTTTTTCACAGCACAGATATATTTCTTTTTCAGCTGTTTGTCACGGAACATATCGAACATAAACTGCAACGCTTCATCATTTTTTGCCATCACAACAATGCCGCTTGTGCCTGTGTCAATGCGGTGGCAAAGCTGAGGTATATTGCCCTCAATGCCGTTTTTGTGATAGTAATGTTTAATACGGTTCACAAGGGTATCAAACACCTGCCAGTTATCGTCAATTACACTTATGCCAGACGGTTTGTTGACCACAAACAGGTTTTCATCTTCATAAATTATTTCAACCTGTGATGATGCAAACAAAAATGCGTTGTCTTTGTCAGGGACAAGCAGATAATCATCATTTACATACAAAGTGATAACATCGCCTTTGACAAGCTTTTGTCCAGCTGATGTTTTTGAACCATTCACCTTAACCTTGTTCTGACGCAAAAATTTGTTGAGAACATTAGGTCTGATAAGAGGATACTGCTCGTTAAGATATATATCAAGGCGCACAGGTTTTGTGCCTTTAAAAATCAGTTCTTTCAAAATAATCACCACTATGATATTACCAAAAATACAGTTTATTTACAACTGTTATTTGCTGTGATAAAATTTTGTAAAAAGTGTTGACTTTGACGCGGCGTAATGCTGTAAGCTTGTAAATGTAAGGGAGGGTATACCATGGAATACACAACACAAAGCCTTTCAAAGCTTGCAAAAGTTTCGCCTCGTACATTGCGTTATTATGACCAAATCGGGCTGTTAAAACCAATACGCAAATCATCAAACGGATACCGCATATATGGTCAGAACGAAGTGGATAAACTCCAGCAGATACTGTTTTACAAAGCTATGGGTATGGAGCTTGAAACAATAAAACAGATGCTGGAAAACTCTGATTTTGATGCAGTAAAAGCAATGGAAACACATCTTGAAGGTTTAAAAAGGCAGCAACAAAAACTATTATCCCTTATAGAATATGTCGATAATACAATAATGTATATGAAAGGAGAAAAACAAATGTCCGACAAAGAAAAATTTGAGATTTATAAAGACGAAATGATAAAAAGCAACGAAGAAAAATACGGCACAGAAGCAAGAGAAAAATATGGTGATGCTGCTGTTGATTTTTCCAATATGCAGATAAAGGGTGCAACAAAAGAACAGCTTGACCATGTGCAGGATTTATCACAGCAGATAAATGAAATGCTTAAAATTGCAGTGGAAAACGGTAACCCGGAATGCGAAGCAGCACAAAAGGCATGCGCACTGCACCAGGAATGGATAAAATTTTTCTGGAAAAGCTATTCACCGCAGGCACATTTAGGACTTTGCCAGATGTATCTTGCCGATGAACGTTTTTACGCCTATTACGAAAAAGTTGCGCCAAAAGCAGCGGGTTTTCTGTATGAGGCAATGAAGATTTATCTTGAAAAATAGAATGTATCATAACACAGCACCACGGTTTTTAGCAGCCGTGGTGTATTGATTTTACAGATACAATTTTATATAATTCAGTTAAGAATAACAGAGTTTATAAGGTGGATTATATGAGCAACAAGACAATAAATTATATATTGCTTGCAGGTTTCTTCGTACCTGTTATTTTGCTGTTCTGGCCTTTTGCAGAGTGGAATGACACCGCAAGCCTTATACTGCGTATTATCCCAGCCATATCAGTTCAGCAGCTGGTATACAGAACTACAAAAAAAAGAATTTGTCAGGGCTGTACCTATTGCTTTTTCTGCAGTGGCAGCTTTGTTGGGAACATATTTATATTTCACATCAGAACACTGGATAAATGCAACAGCAGGTG
>JAGBFE010000082.1 GCA_018109965.1 Oscillospiraceae bacterium
AACGCGAAGCTGAACTTGAAGAATATGACGATATGCTCTTCAACGAAGATTATCTTGCAGATTATATGCCAAAGGATGAGGAAGGCTGCTTTGATGACTGCTGCTGCGAAGACGCTGCAGAAAGCGAACAGCCAAAGGAAACATCTGCAGAAGATGTTATTGAATTTTAAGTTTTAATAGTACACAATAATTACAAAACCTCTGTGGTAACCAGAGGTTTTGTTGTTTGCAATAAATTTTATATTTTAAAAAACACAATTTTACACGAGGGATCTCAATGGAACTTTTCAAAAAATTTGTATCTTACTATAAGCCGTACAAGCTGCTGTTTATAGCGGATATGGCCTGTGCCCTTATCCTTAGCGGCATAGATCTTGCTGTTCCTAAAATTCTGGATTATCTGACCGAAAATATTTTTATGCGCTCCAGTGAGGAAATTCTGTCGGCACTTATTTACATAGCAATTGCCCTTATTGTGATGTATGTTATCAAGTTTGCCTGTCAGTATTTTATCACAAGCTGGGGACATATTATGGGCGCAAGAATGGAAAACAATATGCGCCGTGACCTGTTTGACCATTATCAGAAGCTCAGTTTCAGTTATTATGACAAAAATAATACAGGTGTTATGATGAGCAGAATCACCAACGACCTGTTTGACGTTACCGAGCTTGCTCACCACGGTCCTGAAAACATTGTGATTGCCGCAATCAAACTGATAGGCAGCTTTACCATACTGATGTTTATGAATGTGCCTATGACACTGCTGCTTGTTGCAATCTGTGTTGTAATGTTTATCTACACCTTCCATAAAAACAAAGAAATGCGCATTCTCTTTATGGAAAACCGCAAAAAAACCGCAGGCATAAACTCTGCTGTCCAGGATTCTCTTGCCGGCATCAGGGTTGTAAAGAGCTTTACCGGTGAAGAATCAGAACGCAGCAAATTCCACAAAAGCAACACTGCATATCTCAAAACCAAGGAAGACAACTATTTCTGTATGGGCGAGTACCACGCAACCAACGGTTTCTTTCAGGGGGCTTTGTATATAGCAGTGCTTGTAAGCGGCGGCTATTTTGTAGCAAAAGGCAGCCTTGACCCAACCGACCTTGCTATCTATGCACTTTACATCAACGTGTTCCTCAACCCTATCAACCTTATCATCAACTTTACCGAAATGCTGCAGAAAGGCTACACAGGCTTTGCACGTTTTAAAGAAGTTATGGATGTTGAACCTGATATCAAAGACGCACCGGATGCTGTTGAACTGGACAACATCGACGGCAGCATTACTTTTGAAAATGTAAGCTTTAACTATAACGATGATGAAAAGGTGCTGAAAGACATCAGCCTTTCCATCGAAAGCGGCAAAACAATTGCCCTTGTTGGTCCGTCCGGCGGTGGCAAAACCACAATATGCAGCCTTATCCCTCGGTTTTATGATGTTACCGGCGGCAGCATAAAGCTTGACGGCACAGATATCAAGGACATCAAAGCACAGTCATTGCGCCGCAATATCGGTATTGTTCAGCAGGATGTTTATATGTTCTACGCAACAATCCGCGAAAATATCGCCTACGGCAAGGAAGGCGCAACTGATGAAGAAATCATCGAAGCAGCAAAAAAAGCAAATATCCACGATTTTATTATGAGTCTGCCTGAAGGCTACGACACATTTGTGGGTGAACGCGGCACACGTCTCAGTGGCGGTCAGAAACAAAGAATTTCCATCGCAAGGGTTTTCCTTAAAAATCCGCCAATCCTTATTCTTGACGAAGCTACCTCCGCTTTGGACAACGAAAGCGAAAGATATATCCAGCACAGTCTGGAAGACCTCAGCCATGGCAGAACAACACTTGTTATTGCTCACCGACTTTCCACAATTCGCAATGCAGACAAAATCTATGTTATTGAAGAAGGCAATATCAAAGAACAGGGCAGCCACGACGAGTTGCTGGCAGCTGACGGTATCTACGCAAGATACTACAATATGCAGTTTGATAAAGAATAATTACAAAAAGCACCGTTACTTTACTGCAACGGTGCTTTTATTTTAAAAGCGTTGTAAAATTGTGAAATTTTTACAAAAAAGTGTTGACAAATTAGTCAATATGCTTTATAATATATTTCTGTTGATACATCGCGGAGTGGAGCAGCATGGTAGCTCGTCGGGCTCATAACCCGAAGGTCGTTGGTTCAAATCCAGCCTCCGCAACCATATACAGCCAGCCTTTTTGGCTGGCTTTTTTGTACATAAAAACCTGTGAGCTTGCGCCCA
>JAGBFE010000006.1 GCA_018109965.1 Oscillospiraceae bacterium
ATTCAGCCGACAACGGCGCTGATGTACAGGCAATGAAAACCGCACTTGAAAAGTACAGCGTAAAATAAAGCAATACATAAAATAATCCCGTCAGGAAATCCTGACGGGATTTTGTTGTATGTGCTTCGGTTTTATATGTCGTATAATTATATCATTTTATCAATAGTTAACTGTATATTTATCAGTAATAACACCTTGCGCCGTGGCTCTCGGCTATTGTAACCGCAAGTGCCAGGTCAATATAAGCATTTTTGAGATTAACTGTTTTTATATCAATGCCGTTGAAGGTGTTGTCCCTTATGTCTGCTCCCGCAAAGGTTGCATTGGACAGCACCGCATCGGTAAAGTTGCATCGGCGCAGCTTTGCCTTGGAAAAATCCGCCCGCTGCAAATCGGAATTGGAAAAATCCACGCCCTCCAGCTGCTTTTTGGAAAAATCGGCATAATTGAGCCCTGTGTAGCTCCAGTTGCCGCCGTTGATTGTGACGGTGGCAAAATCGCAGTCGGAAAAATAGCTGCCCGTCAGCTTGCAGAAATTGTATGTGGCGCTGAACAGGCTGCAAAAGCTGATTTTGCAGTTTAAAAAAGCGGTTTTGTCAAACTTTGCACCGTTGAATTTTATGCCGTAAAAACTGCATTTTTCAAAAACACAGTTTATAAATTCCGTGTGTGAAAACGTGCAGCTTTTGAAGCTGCAGTTTTTAAAGGTTATCGATTTGTAAACCCTGTCCGGTGCGTCAACGCTGTCAAAAATTTCGTTTTCATATATTTCCGTATTAAAAATAACAATCACCTTTTCTGTTATACCGCATTTTGCAGCATTCATATATTTTAAGCATTTTTTCCAAAATGCATATTCAAAGTATATAACAAAAAACAGGAAGGCCGCAACCCTCCTGCTTAATTTATGTCTGTTCCGTATTAAAGAATAATAAGTTCCTTTGGTGCACGGGTGATATCCTCGGTACCCATTTCACCTATGTAATACAAATCGCTGATACGCACGCCAAATTTGCCTTTTACATAGATGCCTGGCTCCATAATGATAACATTGCCTGTGGAAAGTGTTTCGTTGGAATTGTAGCTGAGAATCGGACCTTCGATATAGTCAATGCCGATGCCGTGACCTGATGCGTGGACAAAATGCGGGCCGTAGCCTGACTGTTCGATATAGCCGCGTATTTCTTCGTCCGCTGCTTTTGCAGTTACGCCGTTGCGGATATATCTTGCACCCAGTACACTTGCATTTTTAACTATATTGTAAATCTTTTTGAACTCTTCACAAGGCTCGCCCACACAGATTGTACGTGCCATACTGCTGCGGTAACCGTTGTACACCGCACCAAAATCCAGCATTATCGGGTCGCCCTTTGTGATAATTCTGTCGGTGGCTGCACCGTGAACCATACTTGAGTTTGGTCCAGAAACACAGTTGATGTGAAAACGGTCAAGGTCAGAGCCGTTTTCCAGCAGACTTTGCACAATTTTGGCCTGCACCTGTTTTTCTGTCATACCCGGCTTGATATAGTCCAGAATTTCTTCAAAGGTTTTTTCGCTGATACGCTGGGCGGTTTTGATATTTTCAACCTCCTGAAAATCCTTTACTGTGCGGATTTTTGAAAGCTGTGTTTTAAGTGGCATAACACGGGAATACATTCCGTTTTCAAAGTCGATATATTCTTCGTGGCTGATGCCGTCGCTTTCCAGCAGCATGGAGGAAACCCTGTCGGTCTGAACAATATCGTTCATAATATCAACGTAGTTGTATTTATTGATGGCAACACGCACACTAAACCCCTGCGGTGCAAGCTGTTTTGTGGCAATTTCTTCATAGCGGTCGTCCACTATAACATAGCGATTGCCCATTTTTGTTATTACCACCATACCTTCACTGGTCGGAAGCGCAGTGAGATAGCGGCGGTTTTCCAGACTTTTTACAATGCAGGCATCGGTTTTTGTGAGTTCCAGCAGTTTTATAACCCTGTCTGCTCTGGCTTTCAGTACATCCATTATAATTCCCTCTTTTTTTAGCCTTAAAAATTCGCCAAAACTGTTGTTTTAGCTGCAAATTCAGTGTATTATATTATAAAATATACCGTAAATAGTTTAATATATAATAATAATTTTTTCAAGAATTTTTTTAAAGGAGCAGCTGCTGTGTACCATCTTTTTACCGAACGGCTTGTGCTGACACTGAGTCATCCAAGACTCAGCGATGCCGTGTGCCGTTTTCACAACGAAAACCGCAAGGCTTTTGCCGATACAGAACCTTTGCGTCCTGCAGATTTTTATACCTTTAAAGGCGTGAGGGAAAACCTGAGATACGATGACAGGCTGAGCCGCAAATGTGAGGAGTTCCGATTTTGGATAACCGAAAAAGGCAGCAATGAAATTATCGGCACAGTGTGTATTTCCAGCATACTGTTCGGCAGTGTAAAAAGCTGCTTTTTGTCCTACAAAATTGCACAGAGCTGTCAGGGCAAAGGTTATGCCACCGAGGCTGTGGGCGAAATTGTGCATTTTGCATTCAAAATTTTGCAGCTGCACCGCATCGAAAGCTATGTCATGCCCCGCAACAGCAAAAGCATACGGGTGATGGAAAAGCTGAACTTTATGCCCGAAGGCATTTCAAAACGTTGCCTTGAAGTCAACGGAAAATGGGAGGACCATATCAGATTTTCTTTGCTTAATGAATAGTCTGCGGGGTTTATCCGTCACCAACTTTTTCTGCAAAAAACAAAAGTGTACCCGACAACGCCTTTTCAGCGTGTTGTCGGGTATTTATTATTGAAATTGCTTTAAAAACCGTATGAATACAATCGGTTTTCAAAAGAATATTTTATTTGTACTACAAATATTTATATTCACGACTGGCTTTTACTTTTTGCAATCACACTTGCAGCAAGCCCAAAAATAAGGCTGGCGCTCACGCCTCCTGCACAGGCAGTCATACCGCCTGTGAATATGCCCACCAATCCGTGCTGTGCCACTGCCTGCTCCACCCCCTGTGCAAGGGTGTGCCCAAACCCAAGGATTGGCACCGTTGC
>JAGBFE010000083.1 GCA_018109965.1 Oscillospiraceae bacterium
ACTATGAATATGATATGCTTATGCAGCAGATCAAAAATATTGAAGCACAGTTTCCACAGCTTATCACCGAAGATTCACCGACTCAAAAGGTACAGGGACTTGCGAATTCTACCTTTGAAAAAGTAACCCATCAGGTTAAAATGGAAAGCCTGCTGGATGCCTTTTCTTATGAGGAATTACGGGATTTTGACAACAGGGTAAAATCGGTTGCACCAGATGCCAAATATGTTGTTGAAACAAAAATCGACGGCTTGTCAATGAGTCTTGAATATGTTGACGGCGTTTTTACACGCGGTTCAACCCGTGGCGACGGTGTTGTAGGCGAAGATGTAACACAAAATCTTGCTACAATAAAATCCATACCTAAAAAGATAAAAAATGCACCAAAGTTTCTTGAACTGCGCGGCGAAGTATATATGCCTAAAGAGGTCTTTCTGAAACTTGTAAAACAGCAGGAAGATGAGGGTAAAAAGCCTTTTAAAAATCCCCGCAATGCTGCATCGGGTTCGGTAAGACAAAAAGACAGCAGAATTACAGCAGAAAGAGAACTGGATATATTCATATTCAATATTCAGCAGATAAGTGATGAATATAAACTTACAGGTCACAAGGAATCACTGGATTTAATTAAAAGCTTTGGCTTTAAAGTTTCTCCAAGATATAATTTGTATGACAGTATTGATGATGTTATCGGAGAAATTGAAAATATAGGCAATATGCGCGGTCAGTTCAGTTTTGAAATTGACGGTGCAGTTGTAAAGGTTGATGATTTTGAAACCCGCAGGGAAATGGGCAGCACCAACAAATATCCACGTTGGGCAATTGCGTACAAATACCCGCCGGAAGAAAAAGCAACCATATTAAAGGATATAGAAATTTCTGTAGGGCGCACAGGTGTGCTCACACCTACAGCGGTGTTTGAACCTGTTCAGCTTGCAGGCACAAGTGTTCAGCGTGCAGTGCTGCACAATCAGGATTTTATTGATGAAAAGCAGATAAATATAGGCGATGAAATTCTTGTGCGGAAAGCCGGGGATATTATACCGGAAGTAGTAAAACTGGTAAAAAAGAATACAGAAGATGTTTTCAAAATACCGCTTGTATGTCCGTCCTGTCACAGCGAAATTGTAAAAACAGAAGAATCTGCTCTCAGATGTATCAATCCGGAATGCCCTGAACAGCTGACACGCAACATTATTCACTTTGCTTCGCGTACAGCGATGAACATTGACGGACTTGGTGAAAGCATTGTTTATCAGCTTGCTGAAAGCAATCTTATAAAAGATGTGGGAGATTTGTATTCTCTCACCTTTGAACAGGCACTTTCTCTTGAAGGTTTCAAGGATAAATCAGCACAGAATCTTATAACAGCAATAGAAAATTCAAAACAGGCAAATCTGGACAAGCTCATATTTGCATTCGGTATAAGAAATATCGGGGAAAAAGCAGCGGCGCTGCTTGCTGAAAAGTTTGATACACTGGATAACTTGATAAATGCCGATATGCAAAGTATAATTGAAATTGACGGTTTTGGCGAAATCGGTGCAAAAAGTGTTACCGAATATTTTGCAAAAGATACAGTTAAACTTGTTATACAAAAGCTTAAAGCTGCGGGTGTCAATATGCAGTATAAATCATCCCGTGCAAGCGATATTTTAAGCGGAAAAACATTTGTTGTTACAGGTACACTGCCAAGCCTTTCACGAGACGAAGCCGAAAAGCTTATTGCCGACAATGGCGGCAAAGCGGCATCATCGGTTTCCAAAAAGACAAGCTATGTGCTTGCAGGCGAAAAGGCGGGCAGTAAACTTGAAAAAGCAAAAACTTTGGGAATTCCTGTTATAGATGAAGCGGAATTTTTAAATATGATAAATAAATAATGAGGAGTTATTATGGAAATAAATATCAAACATATTGCAAAACTTGCAAAGTTGTCACTTCCTGAAGAAAAACTTGAAAAATTTGAATCCGATATGATGGATATTCTCGGTATGGTAGAAAACCTTCCGGAACTTACAGAAGAGGCAAAACTTGTTGATGAAAACAATACAATGGATTTGAGAAAGGATGAACCAATCCCATCCTTGTCCCGCGATGAACTGCTTAAAAATGCGCCACAGGCTGCAGCAGGCTGCATTGTAATGCCAAAGGTAGTAGAATAAGGAGAATTAAAATGGATAAATTGTACAGCTTGTCAGCTAAATCCATGAAGGAACTTCTGGATAAAAAAGAAGTTTCCTCAGTGGAACTTACAAAATCTGTTATCGAAAGAATTGAAAAAACAGACAAAGATATTACAGCATATACATCCTACAACTTCGAAAATGCTCTCAAGGCAGCCGAAGCTGTAGACGCAAAAATTGCAAAAGGCGAAGCAACAGGCAAACTTGCAGGTATCCCGATAGCAATTAAAGACAACATCAATGTTAAAGGTCTCAAAACAACATGTTCTTCCAAAATGCTGGAAAACTTTGTTGCACCTTACAATGCAACAGTTATTGACAAAATCAATGCAGCTGAAGCAATTATTATGGGTAAAACCACAATGGACGAATTTGCAATGGGTTCTTCCGGTGAAAACTCTGCACTGCAGATTGCAAAAAACCCTTGGGACACAAGCCGTATCCCAGGCGGTTCTTCTTCCGGTTCTGCAGCAACAGTTTCCGGATGTCAGGTTCCGTTTGCACTTGGTTCTGACACAGGCGGTTCCATCCGTATGCCATCTGCATTCACAGGTATTGTAGGTCTCAAACCAACTTACGGTGCAGTATCCCGTTATGGTGTTGTAGCATTTGCTTCTTCACTTGAACAGGTTGGTCCTATGGCAAGATGTGTTGACGATGTTGCAATGCTCTTTGACACAATATGCGGTAAAGACAGCAAGGATGCAACAACAAAAGCATATACTTTTGAACAATACGGCGAAAGCGTTAAAGGCGTAAAAATCGGTGTTCCAAAGGAATATTATGGCGAAGGTGTTCAGCCGGCAGTTAAAGAAAAAGTATTTTCAGCTATCGAAACACTCAAAGCACAGGGTGCAGAAATTG